>NZ_JBFODM010000064.1:0-110587 GCF_040908325.1 Aeromonas sp. R4-1 | reverse complement strand
GGGTATAACCCATCAGGTGGTGCGCAATCGTCAAGGCGAACGGGTAGTCGGTGCGTATCACATCCAGCATGTGAACGGATATCACCATCGGTTGAAAGAGTGGATGGAGCGGTTCCATGGCGTGGCGACGCACTACCTGAAGAACTACCTGGGTTGGCGCCGGATGTTGGAGCGTTACGGAAAAGGCGTAAATATCAAAGCATGTTTGCATGAGGCGCTGGGGCGCCCCATGCAACACGTAATTGGGACATAGCCTTTATATAGGGAGTACATATATGGATTCATCTGCTGATTTCATATATGGAAAGCGCCACCTTGCCAGGGAGAATGGCACCATGTCATTGCGCATTTTCTATCACCCCCTCTACTCCTCCCTGACGCTACCCGAGCGCCATCGCTTTCCGCTGGCCAAGTATCAGGGGCTGTTTGAACGCCTGCAGGTGCAGGGTTACCCCCTTGGCGAAGCACCGGCCGCAACCTGTGAGCAAATCTGTCGCATTCACGATGCCGATTATGTCGCGGCGGCCCTGAGCGGCCAGCTGGAAGATCGCGCCATCCGCAAGATCGGTTTTCCCTGGTCACCCATGCTGATGGAGCGCACCTTGCGCTCGGTGGGTGCCACCGTTGCCGCCAGCCGCCATGCTCTTGAGCAGGGCTGCGGCTTGCAGATCTCCGGTGGCTACCACCACGCCCATCGGGATCACGGCAGCGGTTTTTGTCTGTTTAACGATTTGGTGATTGCCGCCCAGGCTTGCCTCGACGAGGGGCGCTGTGAACAGGTGCTGATCGTCGATCTCGATGTGCATCAGGGAGATGGCAGTGCGGCCCTGTGCGCCGGACGGCGCGATATCATCACCCTATCCCTTCATGGGGAGCACAACTTCCCCCATCACAAAGCCACCTCTCACCTCGACTTTCCTCTGCCAAGCGGCATGACGGACGATGCCTATCTCACCACGTTGCAACAGGCACTCTCGCTGGCACTGCGGCTCTATTCGCCGGATCTCATCCTCTATCAGGCGGGCGTCGATGTGCATCATGCCGACGAGCTTGGTTATCTCTCCCTGAGCGATGAAGGGGTTCACCTACGCGATGCCATGGTATTTGACTGTGCAATCAAGCATGGGTTGCCCATCGCGGCGATGCCCGGTGGCGGCTATCGCCGCGACTGGCAACAGCTGATCCCGCTTCATATGTCGCTGTTTGAGGCGGCGCTCCACCGTTTTGGCTGATGGCATGGCTTTATAGCGCGGACACCCCATCAGAGTCGGGCGGGCACTTCACCAGATAAGACAGAAGAGGCGACCCCTGGGGTCGCCTCTTCGTGTTTCGTCATCTGGGTCACACAAGCTCGCTCGTTGTCAGGCAAGCTCGGGACGCCTGAGGATAACTATTTCTGACGCTTGCGGGCGTACTTGCGACGGGCGCGGGCCTGACGCTCCTCTTCCCGCTCGGCCTTCTCTTTGGCTTTTTGCTCGGCTTCTGCGGCGGCTTCGACAATCTCGACGCTCACCATCTCCGGCGTCTCCAGCGAGATGCGGCCAAGCAAGCCGGAGCGGAACTCGTTAATCAGGATCTCGGACGCCTTGTGCAAGTCGGCCAGCCCCCCTTTGCGCATAAACGCTCGCTGGCGGGCGATCATCTCCAGCAGCTCGATCTCGGTCTCGGGCAGCTCGTCAATCTGGTAGCGCGCCTTGATCTGCTCCGGATAGGCCTTGATGAAGTAGTCAGCGGCGAACATGGCGATATCGGCATAGTCGAACACTGTGTCCTTGATGGCTGCGGTGATGGCCAGACGATAACCGCAGGAGGGCGGATTGAGCTTGGGCCAGAGAAAACCCGGGGTATCGGTCAGGATAACGTTGTTATCCAGCTTGATCCGTTGCTGGGACTTGGTCACCCCCGCCTCGTTGCCGGTACGGGCGATGATGCGCCCCGCCAGGGTATTGATCAGAGTGGACTTGCCCACGTTGGGGATCCCCATGATCATCGCCCGCACGCCGCGCAGCTCAAAATTGCGCTCCGGCAGCATCTCGTGGCAGAGAGTCAGCAGTTGCTTGATCTTCTCCGGCTCTTGTTGCGTCAGCGGCAGCGCCTTGATCCCCTTCTCTTTTTCCATGTGCGCCACCCACAGATCGGTGATCGCCGGATCGGCCAGGTCCGCCTTGTTCAGCACCTTGATCACCGGGGTATCACCACGCAGCTCGGGCACCAGCGGGTTTTCGCTGGAGAAGGGGATGCGGGCATCGAGCATCTCGATGATCACATCGACCTGGGGCATGACCTCGGCAATCTCTTTGCGGGCCTTGTGCATGTGACCGGGGAACCAGTTGATGGACATATCCGTTACTCTCTGTGGGGGCTGCGGGCGCGCGCATGGAACAACAGGCGCTCTGCCGCGGGCATCGAACGAAGGGGGCGCATTTTACCTGCTGCGGGCACATTTTGACAGGTCATTCTAGCCATCACTTCATCAAATCAGCAAACCGCCGAGGCGGAGAAACCTTGCCGGAAGCGACCGGACCAACCGGCTCAATTGATAGATAACACTTTGATATAGTGTAACATTTTCATCACTTTTTCACACAACCGTCACCGATAGTCAGTAAAAGTGTCATCTGCCCCCTCTAGGCTGCGCTCAGGTTTTACAAGGAGCGAACCCCAATGAGAAAAATGGCAGGACTTGCAGTGATGATCGGCGCCGCCCTGGCTGCCGGTTGCAAATCAGACAATGACACGGTGGCGACCAAGCCCGCAGCCCAACCCACCAACGTCATCTTCTTCCTCGGTGACGGCATGGGCCTCAACACCCTGACGGCGGCCCGCATCTACGGTGTCGGCGAAGAGGGTGATCTCACCATCGATACCCTGCCAGAGACGGCCTTTATCAAGACCTTCTCCCACGATGCCCAGGTCACTGACTCGGCCCCCTCCATGGCGGCCTACATGACCGGGGTCAAGAGCAACAACGGTGTCATCAGCATGGACGGCGACGCCACCTATGAAAGCGACTGCAGCAAGAGCGCCGGCAAGCCGGTGACTACCCTGCTGGAGCTGGCCAAAGCCGATGGCCGCGGTACCGGCGTGGTAACCAGTACCCGGGTGACCCACGCCACCCCTGCGGCTACCTATGCCCATATCTGCAACCGGGATCTGGAGGCAGATATCGCCGTCCAGCTGGTACCGGGCGGCAAAGGCTACAACAGCGCCCTCAAGGAGGGGCTGGATGTGGTGCTCGGTGGCGGCAGCAGTTTCTTCCTGCCCAAAGCCGACAAGGGCAAGCGGGAGGATGGCCGCAACCTCATCAGCGAAATGCAGGCCAAGGGCTACCAGTTTGCCAGCAATCTGGATGAGCTGAACAAGGCCGATGCGGGCAAGCCGCTGCTGGGTCTGTTTGGTTCCAGCCACATGAAATATGACCTGGACCGCCCTGCCAGCGAGCCGTCACTGGCCCAGATGACCCTGGCCGCCATCAAGCAGCTCAAGGGCAAAGAGAAGGGTTACTTCCTGATGGTGGAAGGGGGCCGTATCGACCACGCCCTGCACGACACCAACGCCAAGCGGGCGCTGCAGGACACCATCGCCTTCGACAACGCCATCAAGGCTGCCATCGACGAGGTGAAAAAGAGCGACCCCGAGCTGAAAAACACCCTGATCGTGGTTACCGCCGATCACGACCACACGCTAGTGCTCAACGGTTATGCCAAGCGCACCGGCAAGACCACCGCCGACAACCCCGGCGTACTTGGGCTGGTGAAGAACTACGAGACTGGCGAGCCAAGCAAGGATAGCGAGGGCATGCCCTACACCATCATAGGTTTTGGCAACGGCTACAACCGGGTGGATGGCCCGCGCAGCAGCGTCGCACCACTCGACGATGCCACCGTCTCCGCCAATGACTACCACCAGGAAGTGGTGGTCAAGGTAGGCGAAATCGGCAACGAGACCCACGGCGGCACAGATGTCTTCCTCGGCGCCATCGGCAAGGGGGCTGACAGCTTCCATGGCTCTCTCGATAACACCGCCGTGTTCGGCAAGATCAAGGCTGCGGCCAAGCTGTAAGGAGCACTTTCATGAGCAAACAGATGAACACATCCATCAAGCACACGCTGGTCTGCGCAGCCCTGTTCAGTGCGCTGGGCGCAACCTCCCAGGCACAGGCCGCTGATGCCAAAAACGTCATTCTCTTTATCGGTGATGGCATGGGGCCCACCGTGCTCACCGCCACCCGCCTGTTCAAGGTGGGAGAAGAGGGCAATCTGGAGATGATGAAACTGCCGCGCAGTGCCCGCATCAAGACCTTCTCCAACGATGCCCAGACCACCGACTCGGCCCCCTCCATGGCGGCCTACACCACCGGGGTCAAGATGAACAACGAGGTGATCGCCATGAGCAGCGACACCAAAGCCATCGCCCCCGGCAAAGACGTCAATGGCAACAAAACCGTCAACAATTGCAGCAGCGATAACGGCAAGCCGGTGCCCACCATCCTGGAGCTGGCCAAGGCGGCAGGCAAATCGGTCGGAGCCGTCACCACCACCGAGCTGACCCACGCGACACCGGCGGCTACCTACGCCCACATCTGCCATCGGGATGCCGCTTATGACATCGCCGCACAAGCTGTTCCGGGAGGAACTGGTTTCAACCAGGCGCTTGGGGATGGGGTCGATGTGCTGATGGGCGGTGGTGCCAACCACTGGACCCCCTACAGCGCCAGCAACAAGGGCGGTCGCAATGACAACCGCGACCTGACCGCCGAGATGAAGGCGCAGGGATACAGCTATGTCACCACCCAAAGTGAACTGGCCAAGGTCACCAGCGGTAAAGTGCTCGGTCTGTTCAGCAGCAAATCCCACTTGGACTACGAGCTTGATCGGGTCGCCAAGGGGGCTGCCAATACCCAGCCGTCCCTCTCCGAAATGACCGCCAAAGCGATCGACCTGCTGAGCAAGAACAGTCAGGGTTACTTCCTGATGGTAGAAGGCGGCCGGATCGATCACGCCCTGCACGGCACCAATGCCAAGCGCTCGCTCACCGACGCGGTGGCTCTGGATGAGGCGGTCAAGACGGCGCTGGGTAAAGTGGATCTCAACAATACCCTGATCGTGGTCACCGCCGACCATGACCATACTATGACCATTAACGGCTACTCCGCCAAGGGCAATCCGGTGCTCGACCTGGTTAAAAATGGCGATGGCTCGACCCAGAACGATGTGGATGGCAAGCCCTTCACCACCCTGGTGTTCGGTAACGGCCCCAACCGCCCCGATGTGCGCCCGGTCCTCACCAGCGATCAGGTGATGGCCAATGACTACCTGCAGGAGACCGGCGTCAAACTGACATCGGAAACCCACGGCGGCGGCGATGTGATGCTGTTTGCCGATGGCGCCGGCAGCAACCGCTTCAAAGGCACGCTGGATAACACCAAGGTGTTTGGCAAACTGCGGGAGGCGCTCGGCCTGTAAGCAGCAGGGGCCCGGGTGCATCTGAGCAATTGACTCAGCGGCCCGGGCCCGGGCCCCGGCACTTTCGAGCGACAGATGATGATGCGACTTTTGCTTTCGTTATGGCTGCTTGGCAGCACCCTCGCCTTCCCCCTGCATGCTGACGACACGCCCCCGGATCTCGCCGCCCGGATCAGCTATCACGACCGGAATACCGGCAGCGATGGCATCGCCAGAGAGAGTGTCTGGCAAGAGAAGTGGCTGCGCGTGGGCAATCAGGTGTGGAGCCAGCGGCTCATTCCCCTCCCCCTTGCCCGTGCCTATCACGCCACTCACGACGCCACGCCCGGCCACAAGCACTTTACCCACCAGATGGCGGCCCGCTGGGTCAGCCGCAGTGATGAGGGTGAGCTGCAGCTGCGTTATGCCGACAGCTGGCACAACCAGCTGGTTGAGGTGCCGGTGGAAGAGTATGGCCAGGTGGCCTTCAAGCCCGACTGGCCGCGGATCCGCCATCTCGTCAACCCGGCGCTGATCGAGGGGATGACTCCGCTGGATGAGGCCACCCCCGAGCAGGCCCGCTGGTATGAAAAGCGCGAAGGGCAGCAACGAACCCGCATTCTCTGGTCGAGTCAGTGGCAGATCCCGCTGGTAGTCGAATCGGCCAGTCTCGACGGCTATCGCAGCTACCGGATGGAGGTGACCCTGCGCAAGCTGCCTGCTCAGCTCCCCTGGCAGCAACTCGCTGATTACGAAGTGCGCGATCTGCGGGATTTCTTCGACTGAGATCCCAACCCCTCTGCGGGCACAACGACAACGCAGGCAGGAATGCTACACTCTGCATATTCGACTCTGGCTCACGACCTTGATGCGCGCTCTCTGCCTGCCCTTTTTTGCCCTGCTGTTATTGCTGGTACACACCGGTGCCCAGGCTATTGTGCTGGTGGCGGCCGAGTTGCCCCCTTACGTCATTCAGTCCTCCCATGGTAAACCCAGCGGGGTGGGTATCGAGATCATGGAGGAAGCAGCCCGCCGTCTAGGCGAGCCGCTTACCATCGAGCTGATGCCACTTCCACGTGCACTGACCCAGACAATTCACCGTCCCGATGTATTGATGATACCGCCCGTGCGAAGCAGTCAGCGAGAGCACCTCTATCAGTGGGTAACGCCCATCCTCAATGAGCAGTTTTTGATCGTCAGCGATCGCCGGTTTCACCCAAAAGCACTGAAAAGCAGCGATTTGAAAAACCTTGATGTGGGCGTGCTGCGCTATTCGTTTGGTCAACACTTACTCAAGCAACGCATCGGGATCCGGGGAGAGACAGTGGCAGATGAGCAACTCAACGCTCATAAACTCCATCGCGGTCGCATTGATGCCTGGGTCGCCGCATGGAATGTCATCCTGTATGCCCAACAACAAGACAAACGCTCATCACAACAGCTGGTTCGCGGGGAAGTGTTGATGAACACCCAACTGTTCCTGGCCGCTCACAAGGATTTCCCCTTCAAACAGGCGCAGCGCTGGCAAGCCGTGATAGACGAGATGCGCCATGATGGCACACTGGCGCGGATCATCCGTCAGTACAACTATCAGGCTCCTGAGTAGTCACTCAATCACGGTTGCCAAGGCCGGCCAGAATGGTTATGGTAGGCCTATGAAAATACTCGCTATTTCCTCGCATTTGCTCACACCCTGCTGAGCCCCCGCCTCGCTCCTTCGGCCGCGAGTCGCTTGGGGGCATGGCATTTTCAATCGATTGAACCTGTTGAATCCATTTTTGTAACACCCTGTGTGATGGCCAACCTGCACCCGCCGGTATGGGCCTATCCGCTATTGATAAGGAATATCTTATGAAACAACCTCATCTGGTTATCTCCAGCCTTGATCTGGACCGTATCGAACAACTGCTTGGCAACCACCCGCAGCATCTGGCCCTGCAAGAGGAGCTGGACCGCGCCGAGATCCGTGAACCGGCCGACATGCCGCCGGACGTGGTCACCATGAACAGCAAGGTACGCTTCAAGATGCAGAGCAGCGGCAACGAGTTCTGCCTCACCCTGGTCTATCCGCGCGATGCCAAGGGCGACGAGAGCAACATCTCGGTACTGGCGCCGGTGGGCAGCGCCCTGCTCGGTCTGAAAGTGGGCGACAGCATCGCCTGGCCGGGCCCGGCCGGTCGCACCATCGAGGTCGAAATTCTGGAAGTTGTCTATCAGCCGGAGCGCGCCGGCGAGCTGCACCGCTGAGTCCCCCGGGCTGGTCATCCCCCTGTTGATCAGCCCGCTTGCTCGCCCTTGCCAGCTGATCCCGATCAAGCTTTACACACCTTGCCCCCCGGTTTTTAGCCCCTTTTCCTGCTGCTGCTTGAGCCTGACTCGGGGGGCAGGTATCTTGTTGGCCGCGTCATGGTCATGACGCACCGAATTTCAGGCTGACATCATGATAAAAATTGCCCTCATCGACGATCACCAGATCGTCCGATCCGGTTTTGCCCAACTGCTCAATCTGGAGCCCGATCTGCAGGTGGTCGCCGAATTCGGCTCCGCCAGCGACGCCCTTGCCGGTCTGCCCGGCAGCGGGGCGCGGGTCTGTGTCTGCGACATCTCGATGCCCGACCAGTCGGGACTGGATCTGCTCAAGCAGCTCCCCTCCGGCCTTGCGGTGGTGATGCTCTCGGTGCACGACAGCCCGGCCCTCATCGAGCAGGCCTTGCAAACCGGCGCCAAGGGGTTTCTCTCCAAACGCTGCAGTCCGGACGAGCTGATCGCTGCCGTGCGCACCGCCGCCCAGGGGGGGTGTTATCTTACGCCGGACATCGCCCAGAAACTGGCCAGCAGCAGCCGGGATCCCCTCACCAATCGGGAGCGGGAGATTGCCCAGTTGCTGGCACAGGGGCTGGAGGTGAAGGCCATCGCCGAGCAGCTCGGCCTCTCCCCCAAGACGGTGCACGTCCATCGCGCCAACCTGATGGACAAGCTCAAGGTCAGCAACAACGTCGAGCTGGCCCACCGCATGCTGGATAGCTGGTGATCTCCCGTTTTGCCAGCTATGTCGCCATCGCGCTGGCGGCCTGCTTCATCTTTGCCGCTGGCTGGTTTTGCCTCTGGAGCATCAGCCTGCATCTGGCGGGTGGCCCGGCGCTGGCGGTACTGCTGTTCCCCTTCGGCCTGCGCCTCGGGTTGCTGCTGCAAAGTCCCGGCCACTACTGGCCGCCGCTGTTGCTGTGCGAAGGACTGCTGCTCTACTGGCTCAATCTGGAGGTGGGGCTGCCCCACTGGCCTTGGCTGGTCGCGGGCAGTCTGCTGACCCTGCTACCGCTGCTGATTGCCCGTCGCCAGCAGGTGCGCAACGACTGGCAACAACTGTTGCTGCTGCTCGCCACCGTCACGGCAGCGGCGCTGCTGCAAGCCCTGCTCTGGCATCTGGCCGGGGAAGATGGCCTCTCGGCCCTGCTGCTCAGCCTGACCGGCGGGCTGACGCTGACCTCCACCTGCATGCTGATCTGGCACTACCTCACTCGCGCCACCTGGGTGCCGCTGGGGCCTGCGCTGGTGGATCAGCCGGTAGAGTGGCGCTTTCGCCATCTGGTCTGGTATCTGCTGCTGTTCGTATTGAGCCTCTGGCTGCAACTGGGATTGCCCAACTCGCTGGTACGCTTCACCCCGTTTTGTCTGGCCATCCCCATCATCGCCATGGCGTGGCGCTACGGCTGGCAGGGGGCACTGCTCGCCACCCTGATGAACACCATCGCCCTGCTGGCCAGTCAGGCCTGGCACGATCACCCCCTCGATCTGTTGCTCTCCCTGCTGGCCCAGAGCCTGACCGGCCTGCTGCTGGGTGCCGGGATCCAGCGCCAGCGCGAACTTAATCAGGCGCTGACCCGCCAGCTCGCCCACAATCGCCAGCTCACCGAGCGGCTGCTGGAGACCGAGGAGAGCATCCGCAAGGAGGTAGCGCGCGAGCTGCACGACGACATCGGCCAAACCATCACAGCCATTCGTACCCAGGCAGGGATCGTGCGCCGCCTCGCCCCCGATAATGCCGGGGTGGGCCAGAGCAGCGCCCTGATCGACACGCTGTCGCTCGGGATCTACGACGCGGTGCGCGGTCTGCTCGGGCGGCTGCGCCCGCGTCAGCTCGACGACATGACTCTGGAACAGGCGATACGGGCACTGCTGCGGGAGCTGGAGCTGGAGCGTCACGGCATCGTCACCCGGCTGGAGTGGCAGCTGGCGGATGGGGATCTCTCGGATGCCCAGCGGGTCACCCTGTTTCGGGTCTGTCAGGAGGGGCTCAACAACGTGGTCAAACATGCCAACGCCCACTCGGTCACCATTCGCGCCCGGACCAGCGGCGAGCAGTTGCAACTGGTGCTGGAAGATGATGGCCGCGGTCTGCCGGAAAGCCGCCCGCAACAGGGCTATGGCTTGCTCGGTATTCGCGAGCGGGTACAAGCGCTCGGGGGCAGTCTGCAACTCTCCTGCATTCACGGCACCCAGCTGACGGTCAATCTGCCCAGTCGCAGACGGGAAGAGAGTCATGGCTAATCACCACCAGAGGGCCTGCCTGTGCTGAGTTTTATGAGAAGCGCGCCGCCCCGGCCCCTTATCCGGGATCAGGCCGAGATCGATGCCACCTATCGCCACTGGCGGCTGCACCTGCTGCTGACCATGTATCTGGGCTACGCGGTCTTCTACTTCACCCGCAAGAGCTTCAACTTCGCCATGCCGGACATGCTGGCGAGCGGCATGCTGGACAAGTCCGACATCGGCATGCTGTGGACCCTGTTCTACATCACCTACGGCTGCTCCAAGTTCTTCTCCGGCATCATCAGTGATCGCGCCAACCCGCGCTACTTCATGGGTGTCGGACTGATGGCCACCGGCGTGATCAACATACTGTTCGGCCTCTCGTCGGCACTCTGGATGTTTGCCGCCCTCTGGGTCGCCAACGCCTTCTTCCAGGGCTGGGGCTGGCCCCCCTGCTCCAAGCTGCTCACCAGCTGGTATTCGCGTACCGAGCGCGGGGTCTGGTGGTCGGCCTGGAACACCGCCCACAACGTCGGCGGCGCGCTCATCCCCCTTATCGTCAGCACCATCGCTCTGCAACATGGCTGGCGCTACGGCATGATAGTGCCCGGCCTTATCGCCATCATCGCGGGGTTGTTCCTCTGCTGGCGACTGCGGGATACCCCGAGTGCCATGGGACTGCCGACAGTAGGCGAGTGGCGCAAGGATGCCATGGAGTTGGCCCAGCAGACTCAGGATGCGGGGCTCTCCCATCGCCAGATCCTGCGCAAATATGTACTGGGCAACCCCTATATCTGGCTGCTCGCCTGCTGTTACGTGCTGGTCTATGTGGTGCGCACCGCCATCAATGACTGGGGCAATCTCTACATGACCGAGCAGCGCGGCTTCAATCTGATGAGCGCCAACTCGGCCATCTCCATGTTCGAGGTGGGAGGCTTTATCGGTGCGCTGGTGGCGGGCTGGGGATCGGACAAGCTGTTCAACGGCAACCGTGGCCCGATGAATCTCATCTTTGCGGTGGGGATCCTGCTGGCGGTGGGATCGCTCTGGCTGATGCCCTTCTTCAGCTACGTGATGCAGGCGGCCTGCTTCTTCACCATCGGCTTTTTCGTGTTTGGCCCCCAGATGCTCATCGGCATGGCGGCAGCGGAGTGCTCCCACAAAAACTCGGCGGGGGCGGCCACCGGCTTTGTCGGCCTGTTTGCCTACATGGGGGCGGCGCTGTCGGGTTATCCGCTGGCCAAGGTGATGGAGATCTGGCACTGGAACGGCTTCTTCGTGGTGATCTCTGTGGCAGCGGGCGTCTCGGCCCTGCTGCTGCTCCCCTTCCTCAAGGCGCAGGCACCGAGAGCCGCTCAAACGAATGCAGAGTAGCAGGTGGCAGCTGACAAGCTATATCCGGCAAACAGAAACAGACAGGGCGCGGATCACCGCGCCCTGCTGTTATTCCTGAACCTATTCCTGCATCAGGCAGCCTGACAGACCCGGTTCTTTCCTTCCCGCTTGGCCCGATAGAGAGCGTCATCCGCACGGCTGAACAGGCTGTCAAAGTGCCACTCCCCCTGCCAGTGAGCAATACCCATGCTGACGGTGATATGGATCCCCTCTACCTCGCTGGCCGCAAGTTGAACCCGCAGTGACTGACAACGGGCGATCGCCTCCTCTGCGGTGGCATGGCGAAACAGCAGCACAAACTCCTCGCCCCCAAAGCGACTGGCCAATACGCCCTCCAGCTCGCGCAGTGCCAACCCGACCCGCTCCAGCACCCGATCCCCTACCTCATGACCATGCCGATCGTTGATCTGCTTGAAGTCATCCAGATCGAGCACCACCAGCGCCCCCTGCTGTGCAGGGCGTCCCCGGGCCAGACGCTCCATAAAACCACGGCGATTGAGTAACCCGGTCAGCGGGTCATGACTGGCCTGATAGCGCAGCTCCAGCGCCCGGTGCTGGTTGCAGAGCAGCAGCACCCCAAAGGTGAGCATGGAGCTACCCACCAGCATGGAGACATAGGGCAACACGTTGAACAGCTGACGCTGGAACGGGCTTTCGATCACCTCGCCCCACACGGTAAACATCCGCATCAGGGTCATGGCGATCAACACCAGATTGAGGCCAATCAGCACCCAGACTGCCACCTGATAATCGGGTCGGCCGTGACGCCAGAGTTGCCAGATGATAAGCGTACTGAGCATGAGAAAGGTGGCGCTGCTGATCATCACCCGTACCGCAATCCGGCCATCGATGGCGACCGACCAGGTCATGACGGCGGCAAACAGCAGGATGAATCCCCAGCAGACAGGCCAGCCCGGCGATTGACGGAAGAAACAGCGTTGGGCGACCAGCAATAACGACACATGAAAAATCAGGAAGACATTGCCCACCCAGGAGCCATAGGGGGTGGGTGTCAGCAGCAGACTGGCAAATCCCGCCTGACCCAGCATGGCAAACAGACTGGACCACCACCAGACCCCGACGCCGGGAATATCGTTGTGGGTAACGCGAATGATGGTGAGAGTGAGGAAACCGAGACAATAGCCACACAAGGCCATGATCATCAAGGTAAAAATATCCAGCTTAAGCAGTAGTGAGGCGTCCATACCAAAGCCATGCAGAGAGGGACTGAGTATATGAGAAGCGTTTGCCAAGACCCAGTGCGACTTGATGGTTTTCACAATAAAGCCCGTTCGTTTGCTGACAAACAGAGCAATGCGTGTGATATCCCACCAATGCGTATTCGTATAAGCCCCACAAGAAGCCTCTTACGGAGCCCAATAGCACAATAAGAGCCGCAAGCGGCGCCCTGACTTTGTAACAAAATGTCTTGGGGATAATTTGGGCTTGAACCCACTCAATTAGATAGATATGTTGTTTTCGTGTGATTTTATGAATGAAGCCATGAGCAATAAATGTCTCTAACCTGTTGAGTCTTCTGACACAATCTGTTTTTGGTACATTTTTCACTCAACCACTATTCATAGCATCTCATATGGGGCTTTTGTCCCGCTCAAGACATTCATCCTGTCTTGCCTGTTGCCGGATGCAGCAGTCTCTTGTGCCACGGAGTCGCACGGGATCAGGTTCAAGGCCGAACACACCACCGACAGAGACGTCACTTATGATCAAAAAACTGATTCTTTCTACCCTGCTGTTTTGCGGGATCGCCACGGCGGCCCCGACCCCAGCCCCCACGTCCACCCTGGATGCCGTGCTCGAACGCGGCGTGCTGCGAGTCGGCTTCGACGCGGGCTATCAACCCTTCGAGATGACCAACAAGCAGGGCCAATACATCGGCTTTGACGTGGATCTCGCCAAGATGGTCGCCAAAGAGATGGGCGTGAAGGTCGAATTCGTCAACACCGCCTGGGATGGCATCATTCCGGCGCTCCTGACCAACAAGTTCGACGTCATCATGGGCGGCATGACCGTCACTCCCCAGCGCAACCTGCGGGTCAACTTTGCCGATCCTTACATCGTGGTCGGCCAGACCATAGTCCTGCGCAAAGAGAAGGCGGGCGAAATCAAATCCTTCACCGACCTCAACGACCCGAAATACAAGATCGCGGTCAAGCTCGGCACCACCGGCGAGCAGGCAGTCAAGCGCCTGATCCCCAAAGCCACCCTGCTGCAGTTTGAAACACAGGATGACGCCAAGCTGGAAGTGATCAACGGCAAGGTCGATGCGTTCGTCTATGACCTGCCCTACAACGCTATTTTTGCCTCCCAGAATCAGGGCGCCGTGGTGCACCTCGACAAGCCGTTCACCTTCGAGCCGCTGGCCTGGGCCATCCGCAAAGGGGATCAGGACACCCTCAACTGGTTCAACAACTACCTGCGCCAGATCAAGGGCGATGGCAGTTACGACCGTCTCTACAAGAAGTGGTTCGAATCCAACGCCTGGCTGAATCAGCTCAAATAACCTCTTGGGGGCGGCGCATGCCGCCCCTGCACCACGCAGCTCCCCACACAATAACGAGAAGAGGTTGTGACTGTGCACACACCCAAACCGACAAGACAGATGGAAAAACAGCCCAATCAGCTACTCTGGCAAGGCGTCTTCCTGCTGATGCTGCTGGTTGCCGTATTCGGCATCTACAAGGCTGTCCAGTCAGTGGATTACACCTGGCGCTGGGAACGCATTCCCCAATACATCGCCTATCAGGCGGAGCAGAAGAATCTGGCCGAATTTGACGGCACCGTGATGGCGGGCACCAGCGAGGCCGAGAAGGGCAAGCTGTTCCTGCAAGACGATCTCGACCCCAATGTGCGGCAAGCCATTGCCAGTACCGGCGTACAAGTCGCCGAAGGGGATACCGTTTTTCGTGGCGATACCCTCGACACCCAACTGAGCTGGACCGCAGGCCCCATCGCCTGGGGCGTCTGGGTCACCGTCAAGCTCTCGCTGGTGGCGGGCATCTTCGCCATCCTGCTCGGTACCCTGGCCGGGCTGGCACGTCTCTCCCCCAATCCGGCCCTGCGCAATCTGGCCATCACCTATGTGGAGCTGATCCGCGGCACGCCGCTGCTGGTTCAGATCTTCATCGTCTACTTCTTTATCGGTACCGTGCTGAACCTCGACCGCTTCACCGCCGGGGTCGCCGCGCTGGCGGTCTTTACCGGCGCCTATGTGGCGGAGATCGTCCGCGCCGGTATCAGCTCCATCCACAAGGGGCAGATGGAGGCGGGCCGCAGCCTGGGTATGACCTCCGCCCAGACCATGCGCTACGTCATCCTGCCGCAGGCGTTCAAGCGGGTGCTGCCACCGCTGGCAGGCCAGTTCATCAACCTGATCAAGGACTCCTCGCTGGTCTCGGTCATCTCCATCACCGATCTGACCAAGGCGGGGCGCGAAGTGGTGAGCTCCACCTTCAGCCCGTTCGAGGTATGGTTTACCGTCGCCCTGCTCTATCTGGTGCTGACCGGCACCCTCTCTTTCCTGGTACGCCGTCTCGAGGTGAAATATGCACGCAGTAACTGATCCCATCATCAAGGTGCAACAGGCATCGAGAAGTGCAGCCATCACCGGCACCCCCTTCGCCTTCCCGGTTCGTTTTCTGGAGGCGAAATATGCGCGCAGTAACTGATCCCATCAACAAGGTGCAACAAGCATCGAGAAGTGCAGCCATCACCGGCACCCCCTTCGCCTTCCCGGTTCGTTTTCTGGAGGCGAAATATGCGCGCAACAACTGATCCCATCATCAAAGCGACCGGCGTAGAGAAGTTCTACGGCAGCGAAGTGCATGCCCTGAAAAATGTCAGCACCCAGGTGGCCGAAGGGGAAGTGGTGGTGATCGTCGGCCCCAGCGGCTCGGGCAAATCGACCTTCCTGCGCACCCTCAACCAGCTGGAGACCATCAACGACGGCAATATCTTGGTCGATGGAATCAGCCTGACCGAGCCCGGCGATGTCAACAAGCTGCGGGAAGAGGTGGGCATGGTGTTCCAGTCCTTCAACCTCTTCCCCCACCTGACGGTGCTGGATAATATCTGCCTCGCTCCACAGAAGGTGCGTGGCCTGTCGCGCCGTGAGGCCGAAGACAGAGCCAAGGCGCTGCTGCTGAAAGTGGGGCTGTCGGTGAAAGCGGCCAGCTATCCCTCCCAACTCTCCGGCGGTCAGCAACAGCGGGTGGCCATCGCCCGGGCACTCGCCATGCAGCCACGCATCATGCTGTTTGACGAGCCCACCAGTGCGCTCGACCCCGAAATGGTGGGGGAAGTGCTGGATGTGATGAAGGGGCTGGCCCGCGAAGGAATGACCATGGTGGTGGTGACCCACGAGATGGGCTTTGCCCGCGAGGTGGCGGATCGGGTGCTCTTTATGGAGAGTGGCGAACTGCTGGTAGATGAAAAACCGGCCGACTTCTTCGACAATCCCCCCTCCCCGCGTCTGCGCCAGTTCTTGAGTCAGGTGCTGTAGCCAACACGCTCTGCTGGATAAACGAAGAGGGACCGCAAGGTCCCTCTTCTTGTGCGTCACGCTGAGCAGGCTTAACCCAGCTGAACCCGAGTGCCCCTCTCATCGGCTCAGCGCGGGGACTTTCCCAGATAGCGCTCCACGATCACTTTCACTCCGTCACGTTTTTTGAGCTGATAGAGCTCCTTGTCAAACTGGTCGATAAAGGCCTGTTTGTAGGGGTACTCCCCCTTGCGGCTGTATCCGAGAAACCCCTGCTCCTTGCTGAGTACCGGACCCTGTTTGAGCAGGGACATATCGGCCACCGCCAGCTGATCGGCCTTTATCATGTTGAGCAACTCATAGAGCAGGGAGAGGCGATCATTGATGGTGCAATCGACCCTGCCGCGGACAATCTTGAGCAGGTTCTCCCGATTGCTTTTCACCTCCTCCACGTCGATCTGCTTCTCTTTTACCGCCTGCCAAAAGGCATCGCCGCCGACGGCAAAACCGGCGTTCATGCCAAAGCGTAAACCGTGATAGTCGAGCGGAAACCTGGCCTGCGGGGTATTGGCCGCCACACTGGCGCCGCACATCACCACCAGCTCTTCATCCAGCATCGGCTGGGAGTAGGGCCACATGTAAGGGCGGGTATCGGGCATGTAGTAAGGTGGAAAAATGGCGAAGGCAGCCCCCTGCTCCACCATGCTCAGACCGCGCCGCCACGGCATGGGCTTGAGCACCACCTCATAGTCAGGCATGGCAGAGGTTACCTCTCGGATGATGTCGGCATAGATCCCCCTGACCTCCTCCCCCTCCTGCCAGGAGTAGGGGGGATAGGCGGCATCCGCCAGGATCTCGACCCGGGTCTTGGCGTGCGCCATCATGCACAACCCCAGCAACAAGCAACAAGCAACACCAGACGCGCATAAGCCAGCACCTCCTGAAAAAGCCTGCATCAAGCATAGCCATCCGCCGCGCCTTCCTCTGCTGCCGCGCCATATTTCATGCCATCTATTCGTTGGCAGAAAAATGTTAATGAAATATTAAATCCATCCTTTATGCTGGAGAGCAATTGCTCTGAATGGATGGCCGCATATGGATGTGCAACTGCTTTTGCTCTACCTCTCCCCGGTTTTTCTGGCTTTTATCGGCTGGGAGATGCTCTACCTGCGCAAACATGGCGCTGCCTTTCCCACTGCCACCTACCAGTGGCGGGATCTGTTCGCCAACGCCGCGCTGGCCCTGATGCACCAAGGGGGCGATGCGCTGGCGGCCATCGCCATTGCTTATCTGTATGACACCCTCTGGGGCTGGCGACTGTTCGATATCGAGCTGAATCTCTGGAGTGTGCTACTGCTGTTCCTCTTGCAGGATCTCTGTTACTGGCTGTTCCACTTCACCAGCCACCATGTTCGCTGGCTGTGGGCCTCCCACGTGGTGCACCACAGCTCGGAGCGGCTCAACCTCTCCACCGCCTTTCGCCAGAGCCTGATGTACCCGATCTCCGGCATGTGGCTGTTCTGGATCCCGATGATCCTCATCGGCTTCCCGCCTGAGGCGGTGGTCGCCACCGTGCTGCTGAGTCTGGGCTTCCAGTTCTTCGTCCACACTCAGGTGGTGGGCAAGCTCGGCTGGCTGGAGTGGATCTTCAACACCCCCTCCCACCACAGGGTGCATCACGCCAGCAACGCCAAGTACATAGACCGCAACTTCGCCGGCGTGCTGATCATCTGGGATCGGTTGTTTGGCACCTTTGTCGAGGAAGACCCGTCCGAGCCATGCCTCTTCGGCATCACCAAACCGATCCACAGCTTCAACCCCCTCACTCTCACCTTCCATGAGTGGCGCGACATGCTGCGTGACGCCCGTGGCCTGCCATGGCGACAAAAACTCGCGGTGCTGTTTGGCAAACCGGCCGGACCTGCCAGCCGCTGAGCCTTCGCCCCGAATCGCAACTCCCGGATAGCAAGCCCCTGATAACCAGTCCCTGATAACAAGAGAGCGCCACAGTGGCGCTCTCTTTTATGGTCAGTCACATCTTCGATGTCACAGATGGGCGAACGACCAGACGGCGGGAATCAGGCTCAGCAAGGTCACTCCGGCCAACAGCCGCTCGCGACCGCTCAGGCAAAGATCTGCGCCCAGCTGACGGCGGCTGTAGAGAAACAGCAGCAGACCCGGCCCGTAGAGCAACAACGACAGCAGCAGATACTCCACCCCGGCGGCATAGAGCAGCCAGAAGCCGTAACCGCTCGACACCAGCGCCACCGCCCGCATCAGACCGCGGCCCTGCCCGCCCTCACCCTTCTTGCTGAACGAGAGCTTGAGCAAGAACAGACCGATCAGCAGGTAGGGCACCAAAATCATCGAGGTAGAGATAAGCAGCAGGCTGGTGTAGCCCTTGCCGAGCAGCCACACCAGCAGCAGGCAAGTCTGCACCGTCAGGCTGGTGAGCCAGAGCGATGCGATAGGCGTCCCATTGCGGTTCTGGCGCCGGAAGATGGCGGGAAACGCGCCGTGGCGGGCTGCGCTGAACGGCACCTCCGCCGAGAAGAGGGTCCAGCTCACGTAGGAGGCAAGCACCGAGACGATAAGGCCGACGCTGATGAGCAGCTTGCCCCAGGAGCCGGTCATCTGGGCCATCAGCCCTGCCATGGAGGGGTTGGGCAGCGCTGCGAGCTCGGGCCGACTCAATATCCCCAGCGCCAGCACCGAGATAAGCACATAGAGCAGCAGTGCCAACACGACCCCCAGTACGGTGGCGGTGCCCACATCCCGCCGGTTTCGGGCGCGGGCCGACAACACCGCGGCCCCCTCGATACCGGTGAAGACCCAGAGGGTGATCAGCATGGTGTTGCGCACCTGCTCGGAGACCGGCACAGCCAGAGTGCTGCCCTGCTGATCCGCCGCGAAGGTAACAGGGTCGAACCAGTAGCAAGCAAACAGAATAAACAGCAGCAGTGGCAGGCTCTTGGCCAGAGTCGCCACCAGATTGAACAGCGCCGCCTGCTGCACGCCACGGGCCACCAGCAGATGCACCGCCCAGAGGATGCAGGACTCGCCGACAAACGCTGCCAGCGTGTTTCCCTCACCAAACCAGATCTGCTCCGGGGTATCGACAAAGCTGCCCAGCGCCGCAAAGGCGATCACCAGATAACCCACCACGCCGATGGTGGCACAGAGCCAATAACCCCAGGCGGAGAAGAATCCCACCAGCTCGCCAAAACCGGCGCGGGCGTAGCTGTAGATACCGCCGTCGAGATCCGGCCTTAACCGCGACAGATAGAGAAAACTCATGGCGAGCGCCAGGATACCCACCCCCGTCACGCCCCAGCCGATCAGCACGGCGCGGGCGCCTGCCACCTCGGCCATGTTCTGGGGCAGGCTAAAAATCCCCGCCCCCACCATGGAACTGAACACCAGCGCGGTGAGGGACCAGAGCCCAATCTTGCTCTCTTTCATGGAAGCTCCTTAGCGCAACCGGCTGCTCAGCGCCTGAATATGCTCGGGGCCGATGCCGCAGCAACCGCCGATCAAGTTCGCACCAGCTGCGCGCCAGCGCTCGGCCCAGCCAAGGTAATCCAGCGGCCCCAGATCGGCGCGGATCTCGTCCAGCCCATCATTGGCGGTGGCCTCCTTGGGTTGCGGCGGGAAGGCGTTGGCATAGGCACCGAGGCGAATGTCAGCGCGGCCCAGCGCCTGCAATCGGGCGCTGGCCACCTCGAGGGCCCCCTCAATCACCTCAGGCTGACAGCAGTTGAACAGGATGGCATCGACCCCGGCCGCCACCAGCGCGGTCACCGCATCAGCCACCTGCTCGCCGGAGCGCAGTGTCGGCTCATTGCCCAGCGCCTCATCTTCCAGCGTGAAGGAAACCCAGAACGGCTTGCCATCTTTCGGCAGCAGCGCTTTCAGGGCCAGTGGCTCGGCAATCAGGCTCATGGTCTCGGCCAGCCAGATATCCACATAAGGGGATAGCGCCCGGATAAGCGGCGTCGCCAGCTCGCTCACCCGGTCCGCCTTGAACAGGTCGGCACGGTAGGAGCCAAAGAGCGGTGGCAGAGAACCCGCCACCTGCACGGCGCCCTTCTGCTCGTCAGCCACCTCTCGGGCCAGCTGACCAGCCAGCGCTGCCAACCCCTCCCCGTCGGCAAAGAAACGCTCATCGCCGATATGAAACGGCACCAGCGCATAGCTGTTGGTGGTAATGACCCGGGCACCGCTAGCCACATAGGCCTGATGCACGTCACGCACCGTCTCTGGCGCCTCCATCAAGGCCAGCGCCGACCACTCGGGTTGACGAAACGGTGCTCCTCGCCGTGCCAGCTCGCGCCCCATGCCCCCATCCAGCACCCACAATTCCCTGGTTTCCATCTGTCGTGTCTCTTTGTTATGTGCGTTGTTTATTTGCGTATTTATCTGTTTGTTTTGTTGATCTGCGGTTTCGCATCGAATCGCTGCAGATCGTCCTGCTTCATCCTGGGAAGCCCTTTTATTACACAGCCATAAAAACACATAGATGTTTAGACGGCCAAAGCAAGATAAAACAAAGTGCCACGGGCGGCAATCAGTATCAGCAGAAATCAGCGTGCAAACGGCGAGGCAAACGCAGAAATGCAAGAGGCCACCCGAAGGTGGCCTCATCACAATCTTGATCCGCTGGCGACTTAACGCCCGGCCAGCACTCGCTTGATCTGCTTGACCCAGTCCGAGACCCGACCCTGCTGCGGCAAGCCGCGCCAGATCTGCTCCCACTGGGCAGGGCTGAGCGGACGACCGAGGCGACGCTGCACACCCGCATAGAGGTAGTCATGGGCCGTGGTGGCCGCATGCTCGGAGGTGAGGAATTTGGAGACCGGATCGGTCAACCGCACATCCCGCATGCCGAGCAGCGGATAGTCGTTGTGCACTGCCGCCAGCATGGTCTCGCGCATGGCGGACTCGATGTAACCACGGGCAAACAGGGCGGTCACCGACTCCAGTGACCCCTGATCCGGGCCATGATACTGCTCATCAAAGACCGGGCTCGGCTCGGCCATGCCGCTTTGCACCACCGCATCAGGATCCGGCTGCTGCACGACCACGGCAGGCTTGGGGGTTACCGGCTTGGCTACCACTGTGGCTTTGCGCGGCGCACTCTGACTACAGGCACCCAGTGCCAGGGCGAGCGCGACACAGGCCAGCGCACGGGAATGAGACTGCATCTTCATGACTCTTATGTCGCTCCTTTTACGATTCCTGAGCTGGTTTCTCGGCCACAGCCGGTTCGACCCGGGTAACCAGCAGCTGATCAATCTTGTAACTGTCGATATCCACCACTTCGAACTTGTAACCGGCGTATTTGACCGAATCAGTGCGCTTGGGGATCTTGCGCAACATATACATGATAAAGCCGGCGATGGTCTCGTAGTTCTGGTTCTCGGGGAACTCTTCGATATCGAAGGCGCGCATCACGTCGGAGATGGGGGTGACCCCGTCCACCAGCCAGGAGTTCTCGTCGCGCTGGACGATCTGCTCTTCCACTACGTGGGTCGCCCACTCGCCCATGACAGTACTCATCAGGTCATTCATGGTGACAATCCCCACCACCAGCGCGTACTCGTTCATCACCACGGCAAAGTCGCCACGATGATTCTTGAAGTACTCCATCGCCTCATAGAGGTTCAGGGTATCGGGGATGATGATGACGTTCTGCACCAGGTTGCCACCGATAAGGTCGATGCTCTGGCCACCGATAACGCGGATCAGCAGCTCTTTGGCATCGACAAAGCCCTTGATGCTGTCGAGGTTGTGGTCACAGACCAGAAACTTGTTGTGGGGATGCTCGGCGATCTTCGCCTTGATGCTCTCTTCACTCTCTTGCAGGGTGAAGTAGATGAGGCTCTCGCGGGCCGTCATGGCAGAGGTGACACCAAGGGACTGCAACTCGAACACGTTCTCGATGAGCTGATGCTCCTCGCGCTGGATAACCCCCGCCTCGGCACCGGCATCCATCACCGCATAGATATCGTCGGAGGTGATCTCGTCGTTACGCACCGTGGAGACGCGCATCAGACGGAACAGAGAGTTCGCCAATCCGTTGAAGACCCACACCAGCGGCATCAACACGGTGACGAAGAAGAGCATCGGGCGCACCACCACCACGGCAATCTGCTCAGGCATGGTCATGGCCAGACGCTTGGGCATCAGATCAGCGATCAGGATAAACATGCCGGTGACAAACACGAAGGAGGCACCGGAGCTGATCTCGCCAAGCCAGGGGCCCTGGTAGAACTGGGAGACAATCCCCTTGATGGCGGGGTTGAGGGCAGACTCACCCAGGATACCGCCCAGAATGGCGACGGTATTGAGGCCAATCTGCACCACGGTGAAAAAGTTGCCCGGCTGGGCCTGCAGGGCCAGCACCTTTTCGGCCTGGCGATTACCTTCATCCGCCATTACCTGCAATTTGATTTTGCGAGACGCGGCGAGAGAGATCTCGGAGAGGGAGAAGAACACACTGCCGCCAACCAGCAGCATTAAAAAGAACAAACTATCGGCAAAACTCATGATTAACCTATTGCTACACCCGCCTTAGCACAAGACGGCAAACTGGGCCCGGGAGACCGGACCGTGAGCCCATCCGGGACTCACACAGGGGGAGTATTCTATCAGAAAACAGCCAGTTGGGGGCTTTATCTTACTCCGACCAGTTATGCAACAAAAAAGGCGCTTCACGCGCCTTTTTATTCACTTCCGGTTAGCCCTTGCCCAGCAAGGTGCCCAGATCGTCCGCCTTGGTGTGGCGCACATCCTTGCCTTTCACGTAGTAGACGATGTACTCGCAGATGTGCTGGCAGCGATCGCCGACCCGCTCGATGGCTCGCGCCGCCCACAGGACGTTGAGCACCTGGGGGATGGTGCGGGGATCTTCCATCATATAGGTCATCAGCTCACGGATGATGGACTCGTACTCCCGGTCTACCTTGTCATCTTCTTTGTAGACCGCCAGCGCTGCATCCAGATCCATGCGGGCGAAGGCGTCGAGCACATCGTGCAGCATCTTGATGGTGCGACGGCCCATGTTCTCCAGCGACACCAGCGGCGGCTGCGGCTTGTTGGCGTTGTCGGTCAGCATGCGGGCGATCTTGTCGGCCACGTCGCCAATGCGCTCCAGATCGGTGATGGTCTTGATGATGGCCATCACCAGTCGCAGGTCGGAGGCAGTCGGCTGACGCTTGGCGATGATGCGGGTGCACTCCTCGTCGATCGCAACTTCCATCGCGTTGACCTTGTGGTCGTTGGCCACGATCTTGCGCGCCGCATCGAGATCCTGATCGTGGATCGCCGCGATGGCGTCGGTGAGCTGCTGCTCCACCAGACCACCCATCACCAGCACCTGGTTGCGCACGCTCTCTAGCTCGGCATTGAACTGACCGGAGATGTGTTTATTGAGGTTCATATTGTCCATACAAATAATCCTTGATTGCTCCGATTATGCCTTAGCCGTTGAACCGACTGCCAATCTGTTTGCTGAGATTCATCCTCTCCTCTCCTTAGCCGTAACGACCGGTAATGTAATCTTCGGTCTTTTTCTTGGCCGGGGTGGTGAAAATGGTGTTGGTATCCGAGTACTCGATAAGCTCGCCCATATACATGAAGGCGGTCTGATCCGACACTCGCGCAGCCTGTTGCATGTTGTGGGTCACGATCACCACGGTGAACTGGCTCTTGAGCTCGTTGATCAGCTCCTCGATGGTGAGGGTGGAGATGGGGTCGAGCGCCGAGGTCGGTTCATCGAGCAGCAACACTTCCGGCTCGATGGCGATGGCACGGGCAATCACCAGACGCTGCTGCTGACCACCGGAGAGACCGAAGGCGTTGTCATGCAGACGATCCTTCACCTCATCCCACAGGGCCGCACCGCGCAGGGAGCGCTCGGCCGCTTCATCCAGAGTGCGACGATCGTTGATCCCCTGCAGGCGCAGACCATAGACCACGTTCTCGTAGATGGACTTGGGGAACGGGTTCGGGCGCTGGAACACCATGCCCACCTGACGGCGCAGGGCGGAAACATCGACGCTCTTGTCATAGATGTTATGGCCGTGCAGTTGGATTTCTCCCTCGATGCGGCAGATCTCCACCAGATCGTTCATCCGGTTGATGCAGCGCAGCAGGGTCGATTTACCACAGCCTGACGGGCCGATAAAGGCGGTCACCTGCCCTTTGGGGATCTTCATGTTGACGTTGAACAACGCCTGCTTGCTGCCGTAGTACAGGTTGAGATCCTTCACCTCCAGCGCGGTCTGCTCCGGGGTCAGGTTGAGCAGGTCCAGCGCGGTGTGCTGGGTAGACGTGGTCGTTACGTTGATCATCTGTTACCTCAAAATCAATCTGGAGTGGCCGGACTGCTGCCGGCGCCCCTCACGTATTGGTGCAGAGAGATGGCGGCTCGCGCTCGGCCGCCCCTCTGTTATCTCACTCTTGTATCACTCAAGCGGCGCCGGATTAATGCTCCAGCGACCGGAATTTCTCGCGCAAGTGGTTACGAATACCGATAGCGGTCAGGTTCAGACCCACGATCACCGTCACCAGCAGGAAGGAGGTGGCGTAGACCAGCGGGCGGGCCGCCTCGACGTTGGGGCTCTGGAAGCCGACGTCATAGATGTGGAAGCCCAGGTGCATGAACTTGCGCTCCACATGCAGATACGGGAAGTTGCCATCCATCGGCAGGGTCGGTGCCAGTTTTACCACCCCCACCAGCATCAGCGGCGCCACTTCACCGGCTGCACGGGCAATCGCCAGAATAAGGCCGGTCATGATGGCCGGGCTCGCCATCGGCAGCACGATGCGCCACAGGGTCTCGGCCTGGGTGGCACCCAGTGCCAACGAGCCCTGACGGATGGTGCTCGGGATCCGCGCCAACCCTTCTTCGGTGGAGACAATCACCACCGGCAGGGTCAGGATGGCCAGGGTCAGCGCCGACCAGATCACGCCGGGTGAGCCAAAGGTCGGGCTCGGCAGCGCTTCCGGGTAGAACAGCTGGTCTAACGAACCGCCGAGTGTGTAGACGAAGAAGCCCAGACCAAACACGCCGTAAACGATGGATGGCACGCCCGCCAGGTTGATTACCGCGATGCGGATGATCTTGGTCAGGCTGTTCTTGCCCGCGTATTCGTGCAGGTAGACTGCCGCCACCACCCCCAGCGGGGTCACGATGATCGCCATCAGGAACACCATGAACACAGTGCCGAAGATGGCCGGGAACACCCCGCCCTCGGTGTTGGCTTCACGGGGATCGTCAGAGACGAACTTGCCGATCTGGTGGAACCAGTGACCCACCTTGGCCAGCAGGCTCATGTCGTTGGGCCATACCACGTCCAGTACCTTGGACATCGGCATGGTCACCAGCTCGCCACGCATATCCTTGACGGTGATGGCGTCGCGGTCCGCTTGGCTACGCAGTGAGAAGAGCTCTTTTTCCAGCACCTGATAGCGATCGTTGAGGGCCTGACGCTCGCTGGCCAATTCGGCTTTGAGCTGATCGGTCAGCTTGTCATCCAGCTCGGCCTTGCGCTCTTTCAGGCGCAGCCGCTCCAGTTGATAGTTGATGCTGCCGATGTCCCCTTTTTGCAGATCGTTGGCCTGTTCTGAAAGGGCATTGGCTCGCGCCAGCACCCGCTGCAGGGCAGGATGCAGATCAGAGGTGAGCTCGCGGCCATCCTCTTTCACCCCGACGATATAGCCATAGAAGTTGCCGTTGGTGGCACGCTCAACCATGGCCAGCTCGGCCGGCTGGCTCTGGGACTTGATGTCCGTCTCCAGCACCCAGCGAAAATCGAGATCAACGAACTCGCGGTTACCGGTCTTGACCAGATAGCGGGTCAGCAGCTCGCGCTCTTCCCCTTCCAGCGCCAGACCTGCGGCGCGCAGTCGCTCTACCGGTACCTGCTCGCGATCGTTGATTTCGCCGATCAGAACGCTCTTGTTGCCGCTGGCGTCTTCCAGCTGCCACTCATAGATGGGGTGCGGCCAGAAGTAGACCAGACCACGCCAGCCGATCAGCAGCAGCAGACCCAGTACCGCCACCAGACTCAGGCTGACGGCACCGCCGGTCATCCAGATCCAGGGGGCCCCTGATTTAAACCACTTACCCATTGTCGATTCCTTGTCCATTACAGAGTCGCCCCTTACATCGAGCTGTATTTTTCACGCAACCGCTGACGGACAAATTCGGCCAGGGTGTTGAACAAAAAGGTGAACACAAACAGGACGAAGGCCGCGAGGAACAGTACCCGATAGTGGGAGCTGCCCACTTCCGATTCCGGCATCTCCACCGCGATGTTGGCAGCGAGGGTGCGCAGCCCCTGGAACATGGAGAAGTCCATGATGGGGGTGTTGCCGGTAGCCATCAGCACGATCATGGTCTCGCCCACGGCGCGGCCAAGACCCATCATCACCGCAGAGAAGATGCCCGGGCTCGCGGTGAGGATCACCACCCGGCTCAGGGTCTGCCACGGGGTGGCCCCCAGTGCCAGCGAGCCCTGGGTCAGATGCTTGGGCACCGAGAAGACCGCATCTTCAGCAATGGAGAAGATAGTGGGGATGACCGCAAAGCCCATGGCGATACCGACCACCAGCGAGTTGCGCTGGTCAAACTTGATGCCCATTTCGTGAGTCAGCCAGATGCGCGAATCGCCGTGCATAAAGGCATTCTCGATGAGCGGGCTCAAGGCGAAGGCACCCCAGCCAATCAGCAGCAGCACCGGGATCAGCAGGATGGCGTGCCACCCCTCCGGCAGCCAGGACTTGCCGCGCTCCGGCAGATAGTTCCAGAGCAATGCAGTCAGCAGCATCCCCATCGGCAGCAATATCAGCAGCAGGATCACCCCGGGCAAGGCACCCTCGATGATCGGCGCCAGCCACAGACCCGCCAGGAAGCCCAGGATAACAGTCGGCAGCGCCGCCATGATCTCGACCGTCGGCTTGACGTATTTGCGCAGCCCTGCCGACATGAAGTAGGCGGTATAGATGGCACCGGCCACGCCGAGCGGCACAGCAAACACCATGGCGTAAAAAGAGGCTTTCAGCGTACCGAATACCAGCGGCACCAAACTCAGCTTGGCTTCAAAGTCGTTGCTGGCGGAGGTGGATTGCCACACATACTGGGGCTCCGGATACCCTTCGTACCACACCTGTTGCCAGAGGGCAGACCAAGTCACTTCGGGGTGTTCGTTCTCCACCGAGAAGAGCTTGAAGGTATTCCCTTGCTGCATCAGCAACAGATTGTGACGGGGGGAGATGGCCAGGGCAGAGAGTTCGCCACCTTCCACCGTCTCGGTCAGCAGCTTGGTCTCGCCGGTGGCGTGGAAGAAGCTGATGATGCCGTCCTTGTCGGCACTGATGAAGCCTTTGCGAAAGTGCTCGGGAGTCAGCAGATCTACCGCGCCATCGCCCTTGAAGTCACGAATTTGGGTGAACTGGCGTTTGCCATCCTTCGCCACTTCGAACCACTGGGAAATCACGCCGTTGTCATTACCCACCAGCAGTGAAGAGGCGCCGGAGAGCAGCTGAACCCGGGTCACATTGGCGTTGGGGGCATTGATCTCCAACACGTTGCGCAGGGAGATTTCGCTCAGGTTATGAATGTCATAGACGGAGAGGCGATTGCCCTCGCGCACGAACAGGATCCGCAGATTGGGGGTCAGCAACATCTGATCCACATGGCGCGGCAGGGAGGGAATCGTGTAGTTTTCACTGCTCCACTCAATCTCCCCGGAGATGAAGTTCTCCTCACCGTTCATCACCGTCATCACTCCACGACCATCTTCGGTCACGGCGGCGGTCGCCATCTTGTCCTTGGTGGCTTCGAACACCATCAGTTGCAGTGCCTTCCCTTGCGGGTCGATCACCACCGGCTCTTCGCCGAAGGGATATTGCAGGCTGGGTTCAATCACCCGCACATCGTTGGGATAGGAGACCTTGAACGCTGGCTGGACGACCTGCGCCTTGCCATCGACAAAGCCGTAAGCGATCAGCCGCTGGCCCGGTGCTGGGGTCGCTACCGTGGTGATGTCACCAGCAACCTGGGCCTGACCCAGTGACTGGCCGACCTTGATCTTGTCATCTCCCTGCACCGCAAAGAAGTTGACCTGCCCTTTATCGCTGAAGCGATAGCCGATCTCGTTCTGCTCTTCCACGCCGAGCCAGGCGGTCTTCCCTGCGGCAGGCAGGGTAAACGAGGCTGTCGGCTCCATGGAGGCGCCATTGAAGATGGGTTTCACCACATACAGCAGATAAAAGAAGATAAGCAGCAGCGCCACCAGTACCAGGGCTCCGCCTGTGGTGACGCCATATTTGGCCAATTTATCCTTGATCCGGCGTTTTCTACTGCCCGCCATGACCAGGTTTAACGATTCCGATGACATGCAAGACCTCAATGTAAGCTAGGCTTCGCGGCATTATATGGCGGTTGCATGACAGTTTTGTTACATCGAGAACGCTTTAACAGAGGTTGTTAGCGGAAAAATGGGCGGGGATCCCTTCGAAGGCGGGCGAGCGTAATATATTGTTTATAAAGGGATATTTATGCTGATAATCAGCAAGGGCAGCCTGCGCTGCCCCCGAATGATTCAGGAAAGGGTATCGTTTGATTGTTGCAGCGCCAGTTTGGCCGCCTTTTTCTCGGCGCGACGGCGCTTGAAGAAGGCCGACAACTGGGCCGAGCAGGCATCGGCCAGCACACCGCCGGTCAGCTCGACACTGTGGTTGTGGCGCGGGTCCTGCAAGATCTCGAACACCGACCCCGCGGCACCGGTCTTGAGATCTCGGGCGCCGTAAACCACCCGCTTGACCCGGCTATGGATCAGCGCACCGGCACACATACAGCACGGCTCCAGCGTCACATAAAGAGTGGTGTCGAGCAGCCGGTAGTTCGCCAGCTGCTTGCCCGCCGCCCGGATCGCCATCACCTCGGCATGGGCACAGGCATCGTGTTCGCTGATGGAGCGGTTCCACCCCTCTCCCACCACCTGACCATCCAGCACCAGTACGGCACCGACCGGGATCTCGCCAATCCCTTCGGCCCGGGCGGCCAATGTCATGGCATGGCGCATCCACTGTTCGTCCTGCTCGGTTTGACTCGGTATATCTGGGACCTCTGATGGTTTCACGCCCATCCCCTCTTTATATTGTTCAATTGTGCTTTTTACATTCCAGCTATCCATACCTGTCAGATGAATCCATAGATAGCAGGCATGATAGCTCGCGGTGACAGGGCGGCGATTATGCCAAATCTGCACGTCAGACCCAAGCCGCATCCCGACTGAGCAATAAAGAAGCAATCGGCATCTCTATGATAAAAAAGGAGTTGCACCCGTTTGGTCATGCTATTAGACTTCCTTCCCGTCAGCCGAGTCTGACTCCGTCGGTGTGTAGCGCAGCCAGGTAGCGCATCTGCATGGGGTGTAGAGGGTCGGAGGTTCGAATCCTCTCACACCGACCATTTTCCCCGAGAATAGCCCAGTCAAACGACTGGGCTATTTTTTTGCCTCCGATTTATCCTCCTGACAGCGCCAGCCTACCAAGAACAAAAAACACTCAGAACCACTTGAATCTTTTTTCAGAACTCATTAAGATGCGCAACTTTCCGCCGGTAGACAACACAGGGAGGTGGAAACACGAGTGAAGGGATCACTGTCCGGCTTGCGTGCAACACAGGACCAGGCATGAACCAGAACACCGATTTCGCACCCGCCATTACGCTTTACTCCGTTCCTCACGACACCCCTTGCCACACCGAAAGCGAAAATGAACAGGTCATCCAGCTGGATGTGATCGATCTTGCCGAACCGGATGATGACTATTGAGCCCGGCCAGATGGCCGCTCAATCACTGGGGCATCGCCTGTTCAACACACTCAGTTTCACACCCTTGGCGAGAAATCTGCAAAAAACGACAAACTGCTAATTCTATCAAGGATGGCAGTATTATTGACTAATGCGTCTCCCCCTTCCCTCTCCATCATTCCCCCCGGCAATTGATACAAACCTACGTTATTGCGCTTCACTTTCCATCGTTGCAACCGCTGGTGCCAACAGAGCCTGCGTCACCACACCAAGTTTAAAACGCACGTTCACCAACTAGGTCTAGCAATAGCAAAACATTCATTGCCACATTCAAACGCAATTTATACGGCTGTTTTGGCAAAGCCTGGAGTTAGGTCGGGATTTGTTTTTGCATTTGTAATTTTATTACGTAATAAGTTACAAAATGAGGGGCAGGGTAACGGCCCAAATTAGCCGTTGTCCGATGGGAAAAAGCAGGAGCATAACCATCTGCGTAGAGCTTTTACACCAACCCAATAAAGCAATAAAAAACATCAACTTAACCATATCCAAAAAACAGGTGTTTAAAAAAAACTGTTGACGTACTCAACAATATTTCGCACCTTATCAATCGTGTTACCCCGTTGTTGCGGGAACGTTTCAGGAACAGGAATTCGACTTTAGTCGTAGTTAGTAAGTTCAAAATGTAATTCTCAAAGGAGTGAACCTTATGTCGGCACCGGCTCAGACCCACTGCAGCGCCCGCCTTCGCATCCAGGGCGAGATGCAACCCGAATACGCGCAAATTCTTACGCCGGACGCGGTGGCTCTGGTCTCCGAATTGGTGGAACGTTTTGCTCCCCAAAGAGGGGAATTGCTGAAACAACGTGTGGCACGTCAGGCCCGTATCGATGGCGGCGAGCTGCCGGACTTCCTGCCGGAAACCGCCCACATCCGTGAAGGTGACTGGACCATTCGCGGCATTCCCGCCGACCTGCAAGACCGCCGTGTGGAGATCACCGGCCCGGTCGAGCGCAAGATGGTGATCAACGCCCTCAACGCCAACGTCAAGGTGTTCATGGCGGACTTCGAGGACTCACTGGCTCCCGCCTGGAATAAGGTGATCGAGGGTCAAATCAACCTGCGCGATGCGGTCAACGGCACCATCTCTTACACCAGTCCGGAAGGAAAGGCTTATACCCTGACCCCCAATCCGGCGGTACTCATCTGCCGGGTACGCGGTCTGCACCTGCCGGAAAAACATGTCACCTTTGATGGCGAGCCCATCCCAGGTGGCCTGTTCGATTTTGCCCTCTACTTCCTGCACAACTATCAGGCGCTGCTGGCCAAAGGCTCCGGCCCCTACTTCTATGTACCCAAGCTGCAGAGCCATCTGGAAGGGCGTTGGTGGAGCGAAGTGTTCGCCTGGACCGAGGACAAGTTCGGTCTACCCCGCGGCACCATCAAGGCCACCGTGCTGATCGAAACCCTGCCGGCCGTGTTCGAGATGGATGAGCTGCTCTATCAAATGAAGGATCACATCGTCGCGCTGAACTGCGGCCGCTGGGACTACATCTTCAGCTATATCAAAACCTTGAAGAACCATCCGGATCGCGTTCTGCCCGACCGCCAGGTGGTGACCATGGACAAGCCATTCCTCTCCGCCTACTCGCGGCTGCTGATCAAGACCTGTCACAAGCGCGGTGCGCTGGCGATGGGTGGCATGGCCGCCTTTATTCCGGCCAAGGACGCGGCCGTCAACGAGCAGGTCTTCGCCAAGGTCAAAGCGGACAAGGAGCGCGAAGCCAATAACGGCCACGACGGTACCTGGGTCGCCCACCCTGGCCTCGCCGACACCGCCATGGCGGTGTTCAATGCCACCATTGCGGCTGGCGCCAAGAACCAGATTGGCGTGCTGCGCGAGCAGGATGCCCCCATCACTGCCGCCGACCTGCTGGCCCCCTGTGAGGGCGAGCGGACCGAAGCAGGCATGCGTACAAATATCCGGGTCGCCCTGCAATACCTGGAGGCCTGGATCAACGGCAACGGCTGCGTACCCATCTATGGTCTGATGGAAGATGCCGCCACCGCCGAGATCTCCCGCACCTCCATCTGGCAGTGGATCCGCCACGGCAAGAGCCTGTCGAATGGCAAGGTGGTGACCAAGGAGCTGTTCCGCCAGATGCTGGCCGAGGAGCTGGAGGTGGTCAAAGCCGAGGTGGGTACTGCGCGCTGGCAGGCAGGACGCTTTGCCGAGGCAAGCGAGCTGATGGAAGAGATCACCTGCGCCGATACCCTGATCGATTTTCTGACGCTGCCCGGTTACGAGCGGCTCTGAATCACGGGCCCCCAGCGGGGCTCGCCAATAACAAGTCAATGGAAACGTGAAATCAATGAAAGAGGGAACTGATATGGCACTGACCCGTGAGCAACAGATCCAGGCTATCGAGAAAGACTGGGCGGAAAACCCCCGCTGGAAAGGGATCAAGCGCGGCTACAGCGCCGAAGACGTGGTGAATCTGCGCGGCAGCTTGCAGCCGGTGCACACTCTGGCCCAGCGTGGTGCCGACAAGCTGTGGGGTCTGATCCACGGCGACGCCAAGAAAGGCTACGTCAACTGCCTCGGCGCCCTGACCGGTGGTCAGGCGGTGCAGCAGGCCAAGGCGGGGATCGAGGCGATCTACCTCTCCGGTTGGCAGGTGGCGGCGGACAACAACTTGTCCTCCACCATGTATCCGGATCAGTCCCTCTACCCGGCCAACTCGGTACCGTCCGTGGTGGAGCGCATCAACAACTCCTTCGCCCGTGCCGACCAGATCCAGTGGGCCAACAAGGTTGGGCCGCAGGATGAGGGCTTTATCGACTACTTCCTGCCGATCGTGGCCGATGCGGAAGCCGGTTTCGGTGGCGTGCTTAACGCCTTCGAACTGATGAAGGGGATGATTGAAGCGGGCGCCGCTGGCGTGCACTTCGAAGATCAGCTGGCATCAGTCAAGAAGTGCGGTCATATGGGCGGCAAGGTGCTGGTACCTACTCAGGAAGCGGTGCAGAAGCTGGTTGCCGCTCGTCTGGCAGCCGATGTATGCGGCACCACCACCCTGGTGATCGCCCGTACCGACGCCAACGCCGCTGACCTGCTGACCACCGACGCCGACCCGTACGATGCAGACTTCCTGACTGGCGAGCGCACTGCTGAAGGGTTCTACAAGGTACGTGCCGGTATCGATCAGGCCATCGCTCGCGGTCTGGCTTACGCCCCCTACGCCGACATGGTGTGGTGTGAAACCGCCAAGCCGGATCTGGACGAAGCGCGTAAATTTGCCGAAGCAATCAAGGCCAAGTTCCCGGATCGCATCCTGGCCTACAACTGCTCCCCTAGCTTCAACTGGAAGAAGAATCTGGACGATGCCACCATCGCCCGCTTCCAGCAGGAGCTCTCCGACATGGGCTACAAGTACCAGTTCATCACCCTCGCGGGTATCCACAACATGTGGTTCCACATGTACGAACTGGCCTACCAGTACGCCCGTGGCGAAGGGATGAAGCACTACGTTGAGATGGTGCAGGAGCCGGAATTTGCCGCCGCCAGCCGTGGCTACACCTTCGTGGCCCACCAGCAGGAGGTCGGTACCGGTTACTTCGACAAGGTGACCACCGTCATTCAGGGCGGCCAATCCTCGGTCACCGCGCTGACCGGTTCGACCGAAGAAGATCAGTTCCACTGATAGGCAGAGCTGTCTTGAAATAGCAAAACCCCGGCCTGAAGCCGGGGTTTCTTTTTATCTGCTACTCAAACGAAAGTCAGGCCACAACCGCACACAGCCGAGAGGATCAGAGCTCGAGGATCTCTTTGACAAAGGGAATGGTGAGCTTGCGCTTGGCGCGAAATGAGGCGTTGTCGAGCTGATTGAGAGTGGTGAGCAGGGTTCGCATATCGCGGGAGAGTCGGTTGAGCAGGAAGCGCCCCACATCGATGGGCAGTTTGAAGCCCCGCAGCTCGGCACGCAGCTGCAGGGCACTGAGCTTGCCTTCGTCATCCAGCTCTTCGAGATGGAAACTCACCCCCCAGTCTAGGCGCGAGGCGAGATCCGGCAGTTGCAGCCCCAGTTTGCGCGGTGCGCTGCAGCCGGTGACCACCAGCGTTCCCTCCCCCTTCTCCTGCCAGCGGTTGTAGAAATCGAACAGCGCCCGCTCCCAAACGGCATTGCCGGCGATCGCCTCAAGGCTGTCAAGGCAGACCAGCGGCAGGCTTTCGAGGGCATCAAGCATGCTGGGGTCGAGCTGTTCAAATTGATCGAGGGAGAGATAGGCCGCCGCTGCATCGCGGGCGTTGACCTCGGCACAGGTGGCGTGGAGCAGATGAGAGCGTCCGGATCCCTTGGCTCCCCAGAAATAGAGGAAAGGCGATCCCTGACCGATGGCCGCATTCTTGAGGGCGGTGATCAGATGAGCATTGTTGCCGGGATAAAAACTGACGAAGGTTTCATCATCCGGTAGTTGTACGGCTAAAGACAGTTGGGCCGGTTGCTTCACTCGTTGGGCTTTGACTGTGACATTTGTGGCTAAGTGTATCATCGCAAAGGCAGATAGAGAACCGCCCGGACAGGCCGGGCGGTCTACAAAAGCCTTATAAAATCAGGGCTGCGACCATTGGTAACGCAAACCGCTGCCATTATCGTCAACCTTGCGCAAACGACTCTCAAGCTGCAGCGCCCGCACCAGCTCGGCCTGATCCCCTTGCAGGGTAAAGTTGAAGGTGACCTGGTCCCCCTCCAGCTTGCCGATCGCCACCTTGCTGACGTTGGCCATCCCCTGCAGCATCTTCTGCACGGCGATCATGCTGTCCACTTCGGAGAGGCCATCCACCACCAGGGTCTGGCTGGTTGCCGGACCCGAAATGCGGGCACCGTAGTTTTTCACCAGCCAGGCCGCCAGGGTATCAGCAAACCCTTGCGCCACTTCGGCCTGAGTGCCGGTGCTATTGCCACGGGTCAGCTCGGTTACCTCACCGGCCGCTTTGGGGCCGTAGAGTCCCCAATCGATGCTCCACTTGTCACCTTCCGGTGTCAGCTTGCCCAGCACCACCATCTCGGCGCCATAGCGCTGGCTTGCCTGCAAAATCGGGTCGGCAAAGCGTCCCCAGACATCGGTGGCACTGACCGCCATGTTGTCATCGAGATCCATCAGCGGAATGCTGATGGGCAGCCCCAGCATCTGGGCCTGCTCGCGCAAGGCTTGCGCCCAACCATCGCTGGATTGATCCGCCAGCAAGCGACGCTCACCCTGATCAACCACCAGCCAGATGGCCATCTGGGGACGCGCCGGGCCAAGCAGGGCATACTGGCTCTCGGAGACTAGGCTGTTGACCTTGTCACTCTTGAACTCGGCCTTCAGATACTTGACGGAGTCCTGATCCTGATAGCCATAGCTTTTGACATAGTCGCCCGGGGCCGCCAGCGCCTTGACCACCACAGGTTGGGTGAGGATGTCGCGCTTGCCGGTCACCTTGATCAGCACCTGACCCAGTGCCTGCCCTTGAGCGGCCACCATGTCGCCACTGGTCGGGGCCTTGCCCTGATAGAGGTCGGTCACCTGAGCGGCCGAAGCCATGAATGACAAGCCGCAGCAGAGGGCGGTCACAACACGTTTGAACATGAACAGAGTCTCGAAATGGGAGAGTGTGCTTATGGTAGCGGCAAGGCGCGTCCTGCGGCAAGGCTGGCACAAGCGGCCACAAACAGCAGAGCCGGCGATGCGCCGGCTCCGATCACCCCTTCCACATGGGAAGCAGGTCAAGGCATAAACTTATTTGGTACCGAAGATCTTGTCGCCTGCATCGCCCAGACCCGGCACGATGTAGCCTTTCTCATTCAGCCCCTGGTCGACGGAAGCGCAGTAGAGCTCTACGTCAGGGTGAGCGGCTTCCAGCGCCTTGATCCCTTCCGGCGCGGCAACCAGTACCAGCACCTTGATGGATTGGCAGCCTTTCTTCTTCAGCAGATCAATGGTGGCGATCATGGAGCCGCCGGTGGCCAGCATCGGATCGATGACCAGCGCCAGACGCTCTTCGATGTTGCTGACGATCTTCTCGAAATAGGGAACCGGTTGCAGGGTCTCTTCATCGCGGTAGATACCGACCACGCTGACGCGGGCGCTCGGCATGTGCTCCAGCACGCCATCCATCATGCCAAGGCCGGCACGCAGGATGGGTACGACGGTTACCTTCTTGCCTTTGATCTGGTCAACTTCTACTGGCCCATTCCAGCCATCGATGATAACCTTCTCGGTTTCGAAGTCAGAGGTCGCTTCATAGGTCAACAAACTGCCCACTTCTTTGGCCAGTTCACGGAAACGCTTGGTGCTGATATCGCCTTCACGCATCAGACCGATCTTGTGTTTGACCAAGGGGTGTTTGACTTCAACGACTTTCATTATTATCTCCTCTAACCTGCCGCAAAAAAATCGCGGAATCATACAACAAAAGCCACCACTTGTAGAGCATTTCCGCGCAAAAACGCGCAAACGATTTCCTTTCTGGTTTTTCACCGCCACTGTTAGAATACGCCCCGAATTTTACCCTCCACTTCTTTACATGACGGGGAATACTCGTGACTGACAAAACCTCACTGAGCTACAAGGATGCTGGCGTAGATATCGATGCCGGCAATGCACTGGTTGAACGTATCAAGGGCGTGTCAAAGCGCACTCGTCGTCCTGAAGTCCTTGGTGGTCTTGGCGGCTTTGGGGCCTTGTGTCAAATCCCTGCGGGCTACAAGGAGCCGGTACTGGTCTCCGGTACCGATGGTGTGGGCACCAAGCTGCGGCTGGCCATCGACCTGAAGAAGCACGACACCGTGGGCATCGATCTGGTGGCCATGTGCGTCAATGACCTGATCGTACAGGGCGCCGAGCCGCTGTTCTTCCTCGACTACTATGCAACCGGCAAGCTGGACGTGGACACCGCAGCCGCGGTGGTCACCGGGATCGGTACCGGTTGCGAGCAGTCAGGCTGTGCCCTGGTGGGCGGCGAGACCGCCGAGATGCCGGGTATGTATGAAGGGGAAGACTACGACATCGCCGGTTTCTGCGTCGGTGTGGTGGAGAAGAGCGAAATCATCGACGGCAGCAAGGTCGGTGAAGGGGATGCCCTGATCGCCCTGGCCGCCAGCGGCCCTCACTCCAACGGCTTCTCCCTGATCCGTAAAATTCTGGAAGTCTCCAAAGCCGACGTGCATCAACCGCTGGGTGACACCACCCTGGCAAACGCCCTGCTGGAGCCGACCCGCATCTATGTGAAACCTGTGCTCAAGCTCATCAAGGAGTGCGAGATCCACGCCCTCTCCCACATCACCGGCGGTGGCTTCTGGGAGAACATCCCCCGTGTCCTGCCCGCCAACACCCAAGCGGTGATCGACGAGCAGAGCTGGCAGTGGCCGGCAGTGTTCAGCTGGTTGCAGCAGGCTGGCAACGTCACCCGTCACGAAATGTATCGCACCTTCAACTGCGGCGTCGGCATGATCATCGCCCTGCCCGCCAACCAGCTGGAGAAGGCGCTGACCCTGCTCAAGGCGGAAGGCGAGAACGCATGGCACATCGGCCATATCGCCAAGGCAGCAGACGGTGAGGAGCAGGTCGTCATCAAATGATGCGGATCCTCGTCCTAATCTCTGGCAGCGGCAGCAACCTGCAGGCGATCCTCGACCACTGCGCCAGCGGCAAGATTGCCGGTGAAGTGGTCGGCGTTATCAGCAACAAGGCCGATGCCTATGGTCTGGTTCGCGCCAAAGAAGCTGGCGTGGCGACCTCCATTCTGGCCCAGCAGCAGTTTGCCAGCCGGGAGGAGTATGACGCCGCCCTGCTGGCGCTGATGGCAGACTATCAGCCGGATCTGGTGGTGCTGGCCGGGTTTATGCGGATATTGAGCGGCGATCTGGTGCGCCATTTCGCCGGGCGGATGATCAATATCCACCCCTCCCTGCTGCCCAAGTATCAGGGCCTGCACACCCACCAGCGCGCCATAGATGCCGGTGACAGTGAACACGGCGCCAGCGTCCACTTCGTGACCGAAGAGCTGGACGGGGGCCCGGTGATCCTGCAGGCCCGCGTACCCATCTTTGAAGGGGACACTGCGGACGAGGTAGCGGCACGGGTGCAGGCGCAGGAGCACAGCATCTACCCGCTGGTGGTGCGCTGGTTCTGCGAAGGCAGGCTGCAGATGGTGGACGGCGCTGTGCAACTGGATGGCGCCCTGCTGGGCCCCGCTGGCTACGCCTGCGAGTAACCGCCAACAACTGCATGTCAGATACAACAAGGGAGGCTTAGGCCTCCCTTGTCATTTCTACCTACCACACGATGGCTTAGGTCCGGTCCGATGACGCCGCTACGCGGCCAAGCGACCCTACACCGGATTGTCGATATCGATAAAGGTCACATCCAGCCCGTGCACGGTCGCCAGCCACTCCCCCAGCGCCTTGACGCCGTAACGCTCGGTGGCGTGATGGCCAGCGGCGTAGAAGTGCATCCCCATCTCGCGGGCGGTGTGAATGGTCTGCTCGGAGGCTTCACCGGAGATAAAGGCATCGATGCCCTGCTCCGCCGCCAGATTGATGTAGCTCTGACCGCCGCCGGTGCACCAGGCCACGGAACGGATAAGCTCGGGGCCTGTATCGCCACAATAGAGTGGCTCGCGGCCAAGTCGTTCGGCAATCAGTTTGGCAAAATCGCGCCCACTCATCGGCTCTTCCAGCTTGCCCACCATGGCGACGCTCTTGCTGTTCCACGGCTCCAGACCGCGGCGTACCTTGATGTCGAGCAGCTTGGCGAGCTGGGCGTTGTTACCCACCTCAGGATGGACATCCAGCGGCAAATGGTAGGCAAACAGATTGATATCGTGGGTCAGCAGGGTCTTGAGACGACGCTGCTTCATGCCGGTGATCTGGGCCGGTTCACCGCTCCAGAAGTAGCCGTGATGGACCAGAATGGCATCGGCCTCGGCAGCCACGGCGGCGTCGATAAGCGCCTGACTGGCGGTGACACCGGTCACTACCTTGCGAATGCGCTCACGCCCCTCCACTTGCAAACCGTTGGGGCAGTAATCCTTGATAGCATGCGGTTCGAGCAGATGGTTCAGTACGGTTTCGAGTTTTCGATGAGAGATCATAGGGGTCCCTTATTAAGGCTCGGTCCCCTGCTTTACCAATAAAAACAGGGCCCAGGCTCAAAACGCCAAGGGCCCCATGATAATCGAGCCGGGCCGTCAAGACCATGACAGCCCCCACACAGTGCGGTTTCCCTCTCGGCCTCAGGCTGGCAGGTCGATCCCCGCCTCCCGCATCTGGGCCAGCTTGTAGCGCAGGGTGCGCGGGCTGATGCCGAGTCGGTCGGCCACCGCCTTGCGGCTGCCGTTACAATCTTGCAGGGTGTCGAGGATGATCTGGTGCTCCTGCTGCTTGAGCTCGCTGCCGAGGCGATCGCCACCATAGCTGCGCTCCACGCTGACAAACTCCATCTCCTGCTCATCCAGCTCCTCCAGAATGAGGTGGTCACAATCAATGACCCCGTCGGGGCTGAGGATCAGGGCACGCTGTACCACGTTGTCCAACTCCCGCACGTTGCCGGGCCAGGGGTGAGCCAGCAGCCGTACCCTCGAGGCATCCGTCAACTGTGGTGTCGGTAACCCCTGCTGACTGGCATGAAGCGCCAGCAGATGTTCCGCCAGCGGCAGAATGTCGCCGGGCCGCTCGAACAGGGCAGACCAGCGCAGCGGAAAGACGTTGAGGCGATAGTAGAGATCTTCGCGGAACAGGCCATCCTGCACCGCTTTTTTCAAATCCCGGTTGCTGGTGGCGATGACCCGCACATCCAGCGGGATCATCTTGCGACTGCCGAGCCGCTCCACCTCTTTCTCCTGCAACACCCGCAGCAATTTGGCTTGCAGCCCCTGATCCATCTCGGTGATCTCGTCAAGCAGCAGGGTGCCCCCCTGCGCCTGTTCGAACTTGCCCGGGCACCCCTGTACCGCACCGGTGAAGGCGCCCTTCTCGTAGCCAAACAGGGTCGCCTCCAGCATGTTTTCCGGAATGGCGGCGCAGTTGATGGCGACGAAGGGCTGCTCGGCGCGGCTGGAGTTATCGTGAATGTAACGGGCCAGCACCTCTTTCCCCGTCCCGCTCGGGCCGGTCACCATCACGGTCGCTTCGCTTCTGGCCACCCGGGTCGCCAGCTGGAACAGCTCGGCAGTTTTGGGATCCCCGTAGACCACAGCGCGTTTCTCCACCTTCTGGGCGGGCACATAGCGGCTGACCTGATTAAGCAGCACCTCCGGCGAGAACGGCTTGGCCAGATAGTCGATGGCCCCTTCACGCATGGCGCGCACCGCGCCGTCGATATTGGCGTAGGCGGTCATCAGCAGCACAGGTATCTGCGGATATTGCTGGCGGATAGTAGCCAGCAGAGTGAGACCGTCCATCCCCCCCATCTGGATATCGGAGATCACCATGTCAAATGGCTGACGGGAGAGGGCCAGCAGAGCCCGCTCGCCGCTGTCCGCTTCACGGCACTCATAACCGCCGAGCAAAAGGGTATCCACCAGCGCTTCGCGCAGACCATTGTCATCTTCAACTACCAGGATCCTGGCCTGTGTCATGCTACACCTCCAAGCTGCACCGGTTGCTGATGCAGGGGGAACGACAGAGTAAAGCAGGTGCCCTCACCGGGAACCGAGGCCACACCGACCTCCCCCTGATGGGCACGCACTACAGATTGCACCACCGCCAGCCCGAGACCAGTGCCTTGGGAGCGAGTGGTAAAGAAGGGTTCGAATACCTGACCGAGCTGATGGGAAGGAATCCCCTTGCCATTATCAATGACCCGCATCTCCACCCGGGCACCGCTGCGCACCGCGCTGACCAAGAGTGAGGTGGCCCCTGCCTGCTGGGCATTGGCAATCAAGTTGTTGATGGCCCCCGCCAGCGCACTGCTGTTAGCCAGCAGGCAGAGATCGGGCTCCGGCGCCTCCATGTGCAGCTCGCAGCCCTGCTGCTGGCAGAAGGCCTCGGCTCCGGCCTGCACTTCGGCCAGCAGCCCTTGTACCGAGATGGGAGTGACCACCTGATTGTCACCGTTGCGGGCGAACAGTAGGATGTCGTTGATCTGCTTCTCCAGATCCTGCAAACGGGCCATCAGCTTTTGCTGAAACTGAGTGCGGGATTCCGGCTTGAGGGTGCGGTTGGCCAGGTTTGCGGCATAAAGCATGGCAGCGGAGAGCGGTGTGCGGATCTGGTGGGCGAGCGAGGCCGCCATATTGCCGAGCGCCGACAGCCGCTTCATGTGATTGATGCGGTCTTGCAGTTTACGGGTTTCGGTCAGGTCATTGATAAAGACCAGCTGGCCGGGCTGATCCGGCAGCGGCTGGGTCGAGAGCTGGACCCGGCGCCCGTCGCGCAGGGAGATCTCGTGGCCATCATCCTCGCGCGGCTCGAAGCAGCGCGCAATGATGTGGCGCCAGAGCTCCCCTTCCAACGGCTCCCCCAGCAGGGAGATGGCCGCCGGATTCGCGCGGGTGACCACTCCAGCCCCGTCAAGAAGCAACACCCCGGTGGGGAGCGCCTTGAAGATGGCATAGAGCTGGCTCACTTCGTGGGACTGGAGTGGCATGTCCTGCTGCTGGATTGTCATAAACCTGACCTCAAACTGGCTATTGGGTCAGGTTATTCAATTTCCATGCCACTAAATTATATGAATTAAAACAATGAATTGCGCATTAGCGTCAAGGCTTTGACCCTTAGACGTCCTTGCTCATCCCGTACTTTTTCATCTTCTCCACCAGGGTAGTACGCCGCATGCCAAGCAGATCGGCGGCGCGGGCCACGACCCCGTCCTGAGACTCCAGCGCCTGACGGATCAGCTCCACTTCAAGGTCGGCCAGCATCTCTTTGAGGTTGACCCCCTCCTCCGGCAGCTGCATGGTGCGGGCCGAAGCGAGGGAGTGATCCAGCTCGGGCGGATCCTGAAACACCGCCGCCAGCGCATCCCGTTCATCCATCTCGGTCAGCCGCTCATCCCGCGGCTCGCTCGGCAGCAGGCGATAACGGCTCGGCAGATCCGCCACATCGACGATCTGGTGTGGATAGAGGATCAACAGCCGCTCCAGCAGGTTGGAGAGCTCGCGCACGTTGCCGGGCCAGGGGTACTGCATCAGCGACTCCAGCGCCCGCTGGGTCAGCCGGATAAAGCCGTGGTGCTGCTCGGCATGGCGGTTGAGCAGCTCCTGCAGCAGCAGCGGGATGTCATCGATGCGATCCCGCAGCGGCGGCGTCTCTATGGGGAAAACGTTGAGGCGGTAGTAGAGATCTTCGCGGAAACCCTGAGTGCGGATCATCGCCTCCAGATCCCGGTGGGTCGCCGCTATGATGCGCACATCGGCCTGAATGGGCTTGCCGCCACCAACCCTGTCGAACAACCGCTCCTGCAACACCCGCAGCAGTTTGACCTGCATCGGCATCGGCATATCGCCGATCTCGTCGAGGAACAGGGTGCCCCCCTGCGCCAGCTCGAAGCGACCGCGACGAGCCGCGATGGCGCCGGTAAACGCCCCCTTCTCGTGGCCAAACAGTTCGCTCTCCAGCAATTCGGCCGGAATAGCGCCGCAGTTGATGGGCACGAAGGGGCCACTGCTGCGGGAAGAGAGTTCGTGGATAGCGCGAGCCACCACCTCTTTACCGGTCCCCGACTCCCCGAGGATCAGCACGTTGGCATCGGTCTCGGCCACTTGGCTGATGAGGCGGCGTACCTCCTGGATCCCCTTCCCTTTGCCCACCAGCAAACGCAGCAGGGCCTGCCCCTTGTCATGGGTCTGCTGACGAGGATGCAAGGAGACGAACGCCTGACAGAAGTGCAGATGACGGGTGAGGGATTCATAGGTAAAGGGCGAGAGGGCAACCCCGATAAAGTTGCTGTTGGGCAGCTCGGCCTCAACCAACGAGAGGAACGGCGTGCGGGGGAAGGCTGCCAGCAGCTCTGACAAGGGACGGTCGGTCAGCTCACCCACCAGCACCCCTTGCAGCGGACCGGAGGATTCGATGGCCACATCCAGATCGCTTTGTGCCACCTCCTGCCACGGGATCCCCATAAACGAGAGCACGGTTCCCAACTGTTGGCGCCGCTGCGCATCGGCATCAACAATCAACACGCCCATCTCCACCATATCCATTCCTCGCGATGTCCTGAACTAACTTATTGTTTTATTTAATGATAAAACAGCTACCGACTGTCTTTTTGCTGGCACACAAAGTGCCAAAATTCCGACGCATTGTCAAAAATTGTCGTATTCAGGCTAAGTGTATCGACAGAAACGAGAGATTAGATAAATTTTGCCGAGGAATTTTCTGCATTGGCGCCGTTAACAAACGCCGCCAATAGCGGAAAGAAAACTGCCCTCGTCAGAGGGCAGCATGGGACACGGTGAAGCGCATTCAGTGGCGATTATGGTGGTGTGGCGCCGCGTAACGACACTCGGGAAAACGGCTGCAAGCCAGAAAGAGTCTACCGGCGTGGGGGCCTTTTTTCGCCTCCCGCTCCACCAGCGGCGCATCGCAACGGGGGCAGTGGTGTACTTCATGCTCCTCGTCATCCTCTACATCGGCGAACAAACCATCGACCAGTTCACCCTCACTCTGCGGCGTCTCCACCACCCCCTTGGACTGGATGACGGGCTCGTGAAATGGCGCGGGCGAGATCGCCTCGGCATGGGCAGTGCGGCCACGCATCCCGGCACCGACATCCACGCCGTCCAGCAACAGAGGGTTGAAAGTCGGCTCGCGGCGCGCCCCGTGCGGCAAATCGTCGATCAATGGTTCGCTGGTTTTGACCAGCAGCGGCAGGATCTGTTCGCGCAGCTCTTCCACCAGATAGCTGGCACTTGCCGGGATCTGCAGCAACGGCAGACCGGCGCTGTCGCAGGCGGTTTTCAGAAAGAGATCCCGCGCCTTGCGCTTCTGGTGACGATGGGAGCTGTCATCGAGTTCGATGGCGCAGATAAAGGAGAGATCCGCGGGGTGGCAAAGCAGATAGTCGAAATGCTTGGCGCTGATCTTGTTGAAGTACTGCTGCCATTTGCTTTTGCCGATCCCGGCCTGCGGCGTCAGCACATCGGCCACCCGCACCTTGGCAAAGACCCGGGCCTTGTCACCCACCGCCAGATCCAGCACCCCGAGGAAGGATCGCTCGGCGGGACTGAACAGGGTCTCCTGCATATCATAGGGCAGGCGCTTTTGCTGTCTGCCTCTACTCCAGAAGATCGCCAGCACAAGCAGCGCCAGCAACAACAATCCCGATAGGACAAGGGTATTCATGAGAGCACGATCCAGTTCACGACACGAAAGGGGAATTACTTTACCACAGCCGCCACGGAGCAAGGCAGCAGACCCGTGTATAGAAAGTGAAAAGTCCCGTCTTTTTATCTATTTGTCAGCAGGCGGGGGTTCATATGACCAGTCCCAGCAGGCACAATAGGGATAGAGCAAGAAATCCCATTTCAAGGAGAGCAGGATGCAAAAGCAATTGGTGGTCACCGTGATCGGTGCAGACAAACCCGGGATCGTCGAGAGTCTGGCAGCAGTCATCAGCCGCGAGCAGGGCAACTGGCTGGGCAGCGCCATGAGCGAACTGGCGGGCCAGTTTGCCGGTATCCTCCATGTCTCTGTTCCCGATGAGCACTATCGGAGCCTGTGCGAAGCACTGGCCCTGCTACCGGGTCTTACCATCAGCTTTGCCGAAGGGACACCTACCGCCGAGCCAGCCCATCAAGTCATGATGACGGTGACCGGCAACGACCGCCCCGGCATCGTCCATGAAGTAGCCAGCATCCTGCGCCAGCTCGAGATCAATGTGGCCGATCTCACCACTGGCTGTGAACCGGCTCCCCACTCCGGCGCCCCGCTCTTCTATGCCCATGCACTGGTTGCCCTGCCCGACGGGCTCGCGATGGATACGCTTATCACCGCGCTGGAATCCCTCTCCGACGATCTGGTGGTAGACATCGACGAAGCGTTCAGCGAGCAGTAACAACACTGTCATTTATTTGTCATATATTAACGCCATAACTGCCGCGCAGACGCGACCTGAAACAGAGGCACAAGATGAGCACCGACAAGCAGTATGAAGAGAAAGAGCTGAGCTGGCTCTCATTCAATGAACGGGTGTTGCAAGAGGCAATGGACAAGACGGTGCCCCTCATCGAGCGGGTTCGTTTTCTGGGGATCTTCTCCTCCAACCAGGATGAATTCTTCAAGGTACGGGTATCGGACGTCAAGCGTCGCATCCTCATCAATGAAGTACATGGTGGCGACGATGAAGCAAAAGTGCTGCTGCGTGCCATCCAGCAAAAAGTGATGGCGCTCGGTGAAGCGTTCGACAACACCTACAAGGAGCTGTTGATTGCGCTCGCTCGCCACAACATCTTCCTGGTCAACGAGAACCAGCTCTCTGATGCCATTCAGAAGTGGCTGCGGGTATTCTTCAAGGAGAAGGTGCTGCGTCACATCATCCCGATCCTGCTCAACAAAGAGGTCAATCCGGTCAAATTCCTCAAGGATGAGTACACCTATCTGGCCATCGAGATGAAGAAGAACGGTCAGGTGATCCAGTACGCCCTGGTTGAAGTGCCGACCGACGACCTGCCCCGCTTCTTCCAGCTGCCGCCGGAAGGGACCCGCCGCAAGAAGCAGATCATCATTCTGGATAACGTCATCCGCTTCTGCCTCGACGAGATCTTCAAAGGCTTCTTCGACTACGACGAGATTGCCGCCTATGCGGTGAAGCTGACCCGGGATGCCGAATATGATCTCTCCGACCAGCTGGACTTGAGCCTGGTGGACAAGATGAGTGACGGCTTGAAGCAGCGCCTCACCGCCATGCCGGTGCGCTTCGTCTACGAGCGGGAGATGCCCGCCGCCATGATAAGCTTCCTCAAGCTCAAGCTGCAGATCAGCTCCTACGACGCCATCATGCCGGGTGGGCGTTACCATAACTTCAAGGATTTCATCGGCTTCCCCAACGTGGGTCGTGACTATCTGGAAAACCCCAAGCTGCCGGCCCTCGATTGCCGCGATTTTGACGGCTTCGTCAACGCCTTCGATGCGATTACCAAGCAGGATATCCTGCTCTACTACCCGTACCACAAGTTCCACCACTTCACCGAGCTGGTGCGCCAGGCGGCGTTCGATCCGGCGGTGAGTGCCATTCGCATCAATATCTACCGGGTCGCCAAGAAGTCACGGATCATCCATTCCCTCATCGATGCCGCCAACAACGGCAAGAAGGTGACCGTGGTGGTCGAGCTGCGCGCCCGTTTCGACGAAGCGGCCAACATCGACTGGGCCAATATTCTCACCGATGCCGGGGTCAAGGTGGTGTTCGGGGTGCCGAGCCTCAAGATCCACTCCAAGCTCTGCCTCATCACCCGCCACGAAAATGGCGAGGCGGTGCGCTATGCCCATATCGGTACCGGCAACTTCAACGAGAAGACCGCCAAGATCTACACCGACTTCTCGCTGCTGACCCGCAATCCGGACATCACCGCCGAAGTGGAAGGGGTGTTTGAATACATCGAGTACCCCTATAAGCGTTACAAATTCAACCACCTGCTGGTCTCCCCCATCAACAGCCGCCGTCAGCTCTATCGTCTCATCGACAACGAGCTCTCCAACGCCAAGGCGGGCCAGCCGAGCGGTATCATCCTCAAGATCAACAATCTGGTGGACAAGGATCTCATCAACCGGCTCTATGCCGCCGGTCAGGCCGGGGTGCCGATCCAGATGATCATCCGTGGCATGTGCGCCCTGCGCCCGGGTGTGCCAGGTCTCAGTGACAACATCAAGGTGATCAGCATCATCGACCGCTTCCTCGAGCACCCTCGGGTGATGGTGTTCCACAACAAGGGCAACCCCCAGCTCTATATCTCCAGCGCCGACTGGATGAGCCGCAATATCGACGGCCGTATTGAGGTGGGCACCCCCATTTATGATGAGCGCCTCAAGCAGCGCATCATGGACATTCTCGAACTACAACTGAGTGATACCTGCAAGGCGCGGGTCATTGATGCCGACCAGCAGAACGAATATGTGAAGCGGGGCAACCGCCGCAAGATCCGCTCTCAGGTGGCGATTTACGACTATCTCAAACGTATCGAGTCAAACAATGGACAATAGTCTCTATGCCGCCGTGGATCTCGGCTCCAACAGTTTTCACATGGTGATCGCCCATCTGAGCGAAGGGCGTTTTCGTATCGTCGATCGCATCAAGGAGCGCGTGCGGCTGGCGGAAGGGATGGATGAGCAGAAACGAATGAGCCCGGAGGCGATGGAACGCGGCCTCGCCTGTCTGTCACTCTTTGCCGAGCGGCTCACCAACATCAAACCGGATCAGATCCGCATCGCCGGTACCTACACATTGCGCCGCGCCAGCAACGCCCGCGAATTTGTGAGTGAAGCGGCCAAGGTGCTCAACCACCCCATCGAGATCATCAGCGGGCAGGAAGAAGCACGCCTCATCTATCAGGGGGTTGCCCATACCCAGCATATCGAGGGCCAGGTACTGGTGATCGATATCGGCGGCGGCAGCACCGAGCTCATCATCGGTGAAGGGTTTGAACACAAGGCCCTCACCAGCCGCAAGATGGGCTGCGTCAGCTTTACCCAGAGCTTCTTCGCCAGCGGCAAGCTGAGCGACAAGCACTTCACCAATGCCGTGCTGGAGGCGCAGCACCAGCTCGCCCCCATCGTCAACCAGTACCGCAAGCTGGGCTGGCAGAGCTGCCTTGGCAGCTCAGGTTCCATTCGTACGGTACGGGATGTACTGCAGGGTGAAGGGCTGACTGACGGCAGCATTACGCTGGAGGCGCTGGAGCGGCTCAAGGCGCTGATGATTGAGCGCAAGCGAGTGGATAACCTCAAACTGGTCGGGCTTACCGAGGAGCGTCAGGAGGTGTTTGCCGCTGCGGTCGCCATCCTGCTCGGGCTGTTTACCTCGCTGCCCATCGAGCGGCTCGACTACTCCGATGGCGCTCTGCGCGAAGGATTACTGTATGAGTTTGAGGAGCGCTTGCAGCACCACGATATCCGTGAGCGCACCGCACAAGCGCTAGGCACCCACTACCGGATGGATCGCAAACAAGCAGCCCGGGTGGAGCAGAGCGTGCTGACGCTGTTTGATGCCCTGCAAGAGCCCTGGCAGATGGAGATAGAGCCCTATCGCGCCATTCTCGGCTGGGCGGCGCGGCTGCACGAAATTGGCCTTGCCATCAACTACAGCGGCATTCACCGCCACTCCGCCTATATCCTGCAACACACCGACCTGCCTGGCTTCAACCAGGACGATCAGGCATTGCTGGCCGCGCTGGTGCGCTTTCAGCGCAAGGGGCTAAAACTCTCCGAGCTGCCGCCCCTGCCCAACCACGACATGCAGACGGTGCTGCGTTGCATCCGTATCCTGCGCCTCGCAGTCGCCGCTCACCACAAGCGGCAGGACAACCTGCTGCCTGAGTGGAAAGTCGCAGTGCAAGGGGATCAGCTGGTCGTGACCCTGCCGATCGACTGGTGCGAGGAGAACCGTCTCCTGATGCAGAATCTGGAGAAGGAGCATCGTTATTGCCAGGAGCAGGGCTGGCCACTGTTGTTCCAGCTCGGCTAAACCGGAAAGATAAATGCAAAAGGCAGCCCAATGGCTGCCTTTTTCATCTCAATCTCCCGGTTACTGCAACTCGGGCAACAACCACTTGGCCATCTCGAAGTAGATGATAAGGCCGGTACCATCCACCAGTGTCGCGATGAATGGCGCAGAGACCACCGCCGGATCGATGCGGAAACGGCGCAGCACCATGGGAATAATGGACGCGACCGTAGCACTCCAGAGCACGATGGCGATGATGGTAAAGGTCACCACCATGCCAATCTGGGGACCGACGCCGAGACTCCATGCCCGTACCCAAGCCGCCATGGCAATGGCACCCGAGATGAGCAGACCGGTGGAGAGCTCCTTTTTCAGCACTGTGCCGAGATTGCGCAGACTCACCTCCCCGACCGCCATGGCTCGTACTATGGTGGTGGTGATCTGGGTGCCGCTGTTACCACCAGTACCGATCAGCAAGGGGATAAAGAAAGCCAGCGCGATGGCCGCTTCCAGCTGCTCCTCAAATGCCCGCAGCACGGTGCCGGTGTAGGCTTCCGCCACAAACAGGATAAGCAGCTAGCCCACCCGTTTGCGCCACAGCTGCCAGGGGGTCGCCTGCAGATAGGGAGTATCGAGCGGTGATGATCCTCCCTGCATCTCGGCATCCTCGGTGGATTCGAGCTCCAGAATATCCGCCGCATCATCGACGTGGAAAATACCGACCAGTCGCCCCTGATCCTCGACCGGCAATACCGACAGATCGCGGTCGATGAGCAGGCGCGCTGCCAGCTCCTGATCGGCTCGGGCGTTGATCCGCACCGTCTCCCGATCCATCAGGGTCGCGACACTGGCCAGCGGGTCGGCGATCAGCAAGGTCTTGAGGGAGAGGCTCCCTTGCAGACGACCGTCCCCGTTGACCACATAGATATGGCGAAACAGCTGGGCATTGTCCCAGGCATCGTGGATCAGCTGTTTGGCGTGACCGACCGTGTCCTCCTCCCGCACCGCCAGATATTCGTGGCGCATGTTGGCCCCCACCGACTCGGTGGGCCAATCCAGCAGGGAGTAATAGATGGCCTGAGCCTGGGTCGGGAAGCGAGCCAGCAACATGGTGCGATCCTGACGACTCAGTTTGCGCAGGATGGCGACCATATCACGGCGGGGAATGGCCTCCTGCAACACGCTGACGATGCTGCCATGGAGCCGCTGCAACAGGCGCCCGGCACTCTCGGCCGAGAGTGAACCAAGCAGTGCGGCCCCTTGCGGGATTGGCAGGGTATCAAAGATGCAGTTGAGCTCTTCCGGACGCAGGGTCAGCAGTTGATCGGCGCGCTGAACCGGATCCAGATTATGTTCCAGCCAACCCTGCAGGGCGGCCAGATCGAGCAGTTGGTGACGGTTAAGAATGGTATGTGTTTTCTTCATCACAGATATCCTCATGTGATTTCAGGCGAGCCTGAATGCCTCCGGAAATAGCCGGGTGCAACGACAAGAAAACAGCAATTTGATTGACGAGTAATAGGCAGGAAATGACGCCGTTCGGCGTGTCATCATCCCCACGTACCAGCTTTAGCACTGTATAACGTATCCGGCATGCCGGAAGCCACTTGGGTTTACACCTTAATCCGATGAAAACTGTCCTGATCTTGGGCGTCTCTGGACGTCGTGAGATCAGTGGCCTGTGTTTATACAGGAGCCTCGCCTAACGAGATGCTGCAAATAATTCGCACAACCCTCTGTTGTGCGGGCGGCATGATTATCCAATCCCGCAGGGAGGTCAACCCCGCAGCTCCCATTAAATGGGCAACGGCAACAGCTTGTTACAATTGGCAGGAGATGACACGGAACCAATTTTCATAGTCTGGACAAAAGAAAAGGCCCCAAAGGGGCCCTTCTTTAATTAGCGAATATAGTCAAATAGCGTCAGACGACTTATTTTGCTGAAAGAGAGTTGCGAGGCACTCAATGCCGCATCCTCTTTTGACAGCGCGGAAATCACTTCATAGAGATCCGCTTCCGATACCTTGGCTCTCGCCTCGGCGTTGAGGGTACTCAACCCCTCGTTAGAATCCATGACTGCCTCGAGACTGTTCATCCTGCCACCCAACTCCCCCAATCCATGATCGATATTCAGACGAGCATTTTTCATATGGACGGTAGCATCGGCTACTTCCAGCGCAAAGTTGTCAGCGGTAATAGCGGGATCACGCAAGGCGGTAATAAAATCCGACATACCATTCAATATGTTGTCATTCTTCGGTGGATTAAGATCAAACTGCTCAGAACTGCCCGCAGGCGAGCTGACGGTCAACTCCAATCCATTGAAAGGGATCTTGGTGCCAGCAGTGTAGTTACCCGTTTGCAGGGTAGCACCACCGGCATCCTTGATATCGTAGGTATCCGGTGGGCCTATGGTGGTTGATACGGTATAGGTATTACTGGGCAGTGCCGAGTTATAATTGGACTTATAGAAATTATCAAAGTTACCCTGATCGCCTATCCCAACCTTGATATTTGCTGTGGTTGCACTGGCGGTTCTTCTGGTCGCCACGATTTCAAACAGATCTTGCCCGGAATCATTGGCAGCAATTTGTACCGTGGGTGAGACCTGAATATTTCGCTGACCAGGGTCACCCTGATAAATATATTTTCCGTTAGCGTCTTTTATATATGGCTGGGTCTTGCTCTGATTGCCGCCAAATATAAATTCACCCGAGGAGTTTTTGCTATTCATCAGGTCAAACATCTGCTGCTGCAACCCTTCCAGCTCGCTGGCTATGGCCTTGCGATCATCCATGCTGATAGCGCCATTATTTGACTTCTGGATCAGAGTCTGGGCACTAAGCATCGCATTGTTAATCGACGTTAATACCGTCTCCTCATGCCCCAGGCTGTTTTCCAGCAAGCTGCCATTGACACTGTACTGCTTGAACAGGTCGATCTCCTTGGTCAGTGCCATCTTCTGGCTCATCCCCGCAGGATCTTCGCCGGCAGTCTGAAATTTATTGCCGGTTTGCAGCTGTTGATAGGCAGTATTCAACCGCTCGTTGGCACTGTTGAGGGAATAGATATTCCGGTCGTAGATCATGTTGGTGGTGATGCGCATGACGTTACCTCACGGAAGAGAGCAGTGTATCGAAAATGGTTTTGGCCGTGCTGACGATTTGCGCCGATGCCGCATAGGATTGCTGGAAGCGGATCAGATTGGCCGCCTCCTCCTCCAGATTGACCCCAGACACGCTTTCAAAGATGCCGGTGCTCTGGATAAGCTTGGACTCATTGGCCTTGAGCAGCGTTTTTGCCTGACTGGTATTGTTACCCACTTCCATCACCAACCCGGAATAGGCCTGATTGAAGGTCATCTTGTCGTTGGTCGTCCCACCATTGGTGCTCTTGCGCACCAGATCCTTGTTTTGCAGCTCAGCCAGAACCAGGCCATTGCTGTTATCGGCAAAGCCATTGCTGTTGTAACTGAGCTTGAAGCCGTCACCGGCATCCACCGTTCCGGTGATGCTGAACTCGTAGCCTGGCGCCTGTTTCGGGTTGGCATAGACTGCAGCTCCGGCGGGGAAAGGGTTGACGATCGCAGACATCAGGTTTTGCCCCTTGCTGCTCGCAGGGGCAGTGCCAATCAGGGTCGTGCCATCGGCTTGAAACACCTGATAGTTACCGTTGGCGTCAATCTTGACGACCTGAGGCGCTGTCGGGCTCAGACTATTGGTACCAAAACCTGACCCTGCACCTGTATTGAATACGCCACCCAGTTTGATATCAGCCCCGCCGCCATTATTGGTGGTCTTTTCCGCTTTAAGCGGAGAGGCCAGGGCCAAATCTTCCGGTCGGGTGATCAGCTGACCCAGACCGGCGGCCGCACTTTTGGTCGGTTGCAGCAACAGTCTGTCACCCGCAGCCGGCGCACCGGTGAGATCGATTGAAATGCCGTGACCCGTGAGTTCAAACGTTGCAGGAGGGGTCGTGCCAGTCGCCACAGAGGTTCGATTACCAGACTTGTCCAGCGAGAACACCTCATAACCGGTGGCGCTGCTAAAGCGCACTTCGTAATCAAACGGGGTCACTGATGTCCCCTTGCCCGGCACGAAGCTGACATTCGCCCCGACCGTCCCGGTGTTATTGCCGTAGGGTAAGCCCTTGCTGGCAGGCAGGGTGAAAATATCGCCGCCAATCTCGTTATCCAGATCCATCCCGAGGCGGTTCTGCTGGTTCATCGCATCGGCCATCGCCACGGCCAGCTGCCCCAGTTCGCGCTTGGTAGGCTCAAGGTCGGTACGCGCCTTGAACAGCCCCCCCATGGCGCCACCAAACGTATCGTGGTCGATGGTTGCCTGATTATCCCCCAGAGTCAGTTGCAGCTCCTGATCTCGGGAGTCAGGATCTCCTGCAATCACCTTGAACTGGGCGACGCCCCCATCGAGGATCAGCGAATGGCCGGTGCTCATATTGACCAGCATGCTGCCGTTGGGTTGGGCTACGGTACGAATATCCATCTTCTCCGACAGCTGGCGGATCGCCTCATCCCGCTGATCAAACAGCATCAGGTTCTCTTCGGGTGACCCCTGAGTGCGGATGATGGCCTGATTAAGATCATTGATGCTGATGAGCAGGCTGTTGACCTGCTTGGTTTCATCTTCAATGCGGGTGTTGAGGGTATCGCTCTGCTTGTCGAGCTGCGCCGAGAGGGTATGAAAACGGTTGACCATGCCACTCAACTCCGTCATCACCACCTTGCGCCCACCGATCTCGGCAGGCGATTCATTGGCAGAGTGAAATGACTTGAAGTAGGAGGTGATGGTCGCCCCCACGCTGTTGCTGGTATCCCCAAGCAAGCTGTCAACGCCAGCCAACTGTTCATAATGGGTCAGGGAGGCATGATAGGCGGAGGTATCACGGCGCACCTCCCCCTGCATATAGTCGTTGATTACCCGCTGGGTCTTGATGTCACCGGTCCCCAGACCGATGGTATTGGTATACACCAGCGTACGCTCACGCACATAGCCCTGGCTATTGACGTTCACTATGTTGTTACTGGTGGTCTGCAGCAGGCGTTGCTGTGCCAGCACGCCCGATGAACCAATCCCAAGCAGGTCGCTTGCCATACGTTACAGCTCCATCTCGTTGTATTGGGCAATGGCATCACTGCGCAATACCTGTTTCAATTTTCTGGCGTAGTGCGGGTCGGTGGCATAACCCGCCTGTTGCAGCGCCTCAAAGTAGCGATCGGGACTATCCACCTTCGCCAGGGCTCCCTTGTAGCGAGAGCCGGAAGTGAGGAAGTCCACGTAGTCATTGAAGCTCTCTTCAAACGACTCATAGGAGCGAAATGCCGCTTTCTGGCGGGAGGCGACGCCTTGCTCATACTCAAGCGTGCTGACCACCGCCTTTGGCCCTTCCCAGCGCGGATCGGCCTTGATGCCAAACAGGTTATGGGTCACCTGCCCCTCGCCATCCTTGATCACCCGCTTGCCCCAACCGCTCTCCAGTGCCGCCTGAGCGACCAGTACCGCCGGGCTTAACCCCAGCTTGTCGGCCGCTTTCTTGGCCAGCGGCATCAGGCGATTAACAAACTCTTCCGGCGTATCGAACTCCTTGCCCCCACTACCGGTGGCACTGCCCTCTTCGCTGGCCATGCGTCCCATGGGCGGAATGCTGCGGTGCGGTCGACGGGGCATAGTGAGTGCGTGGCTCTCCTTGACCTCCTCGGTCATCTCTTTTTCAGCAAAATCTTTGCCAACTTTTGATGCTGCGATCAAATCATCGGCCGCCGCCGTGGGGGGCTGATAGGGTTTGTAGGTCCGTTCGGTGCGCTGCGGCATCTTGAGCACCCGTCCATCCTGATGGGTAAAGGTCTCGGGAGAGAGCTGCCTGGCCACCATGTCAGCCAATCCCAGTCCCCCCTTGCTGGACATGTCGGCAACCCGCTGCTCATCCAGCATCCCTTCATAGAACTGGGTATAGCTGCTGTTCATCGGGTTGTCCTGAGTCAACACCCCGTTGGCCTGACGCATGCTCTGAAACAGCATCTGGGTAAAGATTGACTCGAACTGGCGTGACGCACTCTTGAGCGCTTCGGCCTGTCCCTCTTTGCTTTGGCTCATCTGGCGCAGACGGTCCAGGTTCTTGATGTCCTGTACCATCCCGAGATTCATGCCGCTGTTGCTGTCAAACTCCGCCATTTTGCTTACCTCATTGCCACCCGTGGCAACCACTTGCCGCTTGTTACAATATGACCAGTTGCCCCTCGATGGCGCCTGCCTGCTGCAGCGCCTCAAGGATGGCCATCAAATCACCGGGGGCGACCCCGACCTGATTGACCGCCCGGACCAGATCGTCCAGGGTCGCACCGGTATCAAACTTGAACATTCGCCCCGGCTCCTGCTGGACATTGATGGTCGAGTTGTTGGTCACCGTCGTCTCTCCTCCTGCCAGCGGGTTGGGCTGGGAGACCTGCTGGTTTTCGGCGATGGTCACCGTCAACCCGCCATGGCTGATGGCCGCAGGTTTGAGCTTGACCTGACTGCCGATCACTATAGTGCCGGTGCGGGAGTTGACGATGATCTTGGCCGCCTCGTTGGCCGGATCCACTTCCAGATTCTCGATGGTCGCGAGATATGAGACCCGCTGACCCGGATCCCTCGGGGCATAGACCTTGACCGAGGTAGCATCGAGCGCCTGAGCGGTATTGGGCCCCACCAGATCGTTGACCACATCGGCCAGACGGCGCGCCGTAGTAAAGTCGGGTCGGTTAAGGTTGAAGGTGATGGTGTCCCCCTGACTGAAGGAGTTGGGCACCTCCCGCTCCACGGTCGCACCGTTGGCAATCCGCCCGACGGTCGGGGTATTGATCACTACCTTGGAACCATCAGCCCCCTCGGCCCCCAGACCACCAACCACCAGACTACCCTGCGCGACCGCATAGACCCGCCCATCGAGCCCTTTCAGGAAGCTTTGCAGCAGAGTGCCGCCCCGCAGGCTCTTGGCCTCGCCAATGGCAGAGACCGTCACGTCGATGGTCTGGCCCGGCTTGGAGAAGGGGGGCAGGTCGGCATGGATCGCCACCGGCGCCACATCCTTGATCTTGGGCTTGATGTTATCCGGCACCTTGATGCCAAAATTGTTTAGCATGGTACGGAAGGTCTGCTCGGTGAAGGCGTTGTTCTTCTCGCCAGTACCGGGCAACCCCACCACCAGACCGTAACCAATCAGCTGGTTGTTACGCACCCCTTCAACCGAGCTGATGTCCTTGATCCGGGCCGCATTGGCCACGCCCAAGGGCAGCAGACAGCAGAGCAGTGTGACAAGACGGAGTGACTTCATAACATCTCCTAGAGCGGCCACCAGGGACCATTGAAAAAGCTGGTAAGCCACCCTTGCTCCTGGCTATTGGCCAGATCGCCGGTACCACCGTAGTAAATGCGGGCATTGGCCACTTTCTGGGACGAAACACTGTTATCAGACGTCACGTCCTCCGGGCGAATAAGGCCGGTGATCCGGATATATTCATTGCCATTATTAAGCATGATCCACTTCTCGCCGCGCACCACCAGATTGCCGTTGGGCAGTACCTTGGCCACGCTGACCGAAATATTGCCCTGCAGGCTGTTGCTCTGATCCGCCTTGGCCTGGCCCTTGAACGCGCTGTCTTGAGCAATGGAGGCTGAGAGATCATAGGGGCTGGCGGTCACGGGCACGCCACCCAACTTGACCGGGTCCAGATTGAACTTGTTATTCTTGCCACTCTGGGTATTGGCCTTTTTCGAGGCGGAGGTCGACTCCGACAACTCGATGGTAATGATGTCGCCTACCTTGTGTGCCTTGATATCCGAATAGATGCCATTGACCTGATCCGGCTGGAAAATCGCCCCTGTCGGTCGCACCGACACCGGCTCCGACTCCCCGTAGACGGGGGAAAACTCGGGATCATCAGGCTTGGGCGTATTGGGAGTGCTGCTACACCCTCCCAGCACCAACAATCCCAGCATCCATACGGCTTTCATCATGCACCTCCTAATTAGGTACGCTGGATCAGGAAGGACATCATGCCGTCCACGGCGGAGAGCACCTTGGAGTTCATCTCGTAGACCCGCTGAGCCTGAATGAGGTTCACCAGCTCTTCGGTCACGTTGACGTTGGAAGTCTCCAGCATCCCCTGCTTGATCACCCCCAAGCCATCGGCACCGGCAGTCCCCTGAGCGGCAGCACCACTGGATTGGGTCTCGACAAACATGTTCTCCCCCATCGGCTGCAAGCCGCTGGCGTTGACGAAGTCGGAGATGTTGATCTGACCGACGACCTGAGAAGCGCCATCGCCCTTGAGCTGCACCGAGACCTGACCATCTTCACCCACCGTAACGCTCTGGGCGTTTTCCGGGATCTGGATTTCCGGTTGCAGCGGGTAGCCATTACCCGGCGTCACTATGGTCCCTTCATCGTTGAGGGTGAACTGACCGTTACGGGTATAGGCCGCACTGCCATCCGGCAGCTGAATTTCAAAGTAGCCACGACCACTGATCATCAAATCGAGCGAGTTGTCAGTGGTTTGTACGTTACCCTGACTGTGGTTTTTCTGGGTCGCCACCACCTTGGCACCCGCCCCCAGCATCAAGCCGGAGGGGAGCTCGGTATCGGCAGAAGAGCGGCCACCAGGCTGGTTGATGTTTTGATACAGCAGATCTTCAAAGATGGCCCGTGACTTTTTAAAGCCCACGGTGCTGGCGTTCGCCAGGTTGTTCGAGGTAACCGAAATATTGGTCTGCTGTGCATCCAACCCGGTCTTGCTGATCCAGAGTGCAGGATTCATAGTGTAACTCCTTGATTAGCTGATTCGCAGCAGTTGGGTTTGAGCTTCATCATTCTCTTCGGCCGTCTTCATGATTTTGACCTGGGTTTCGAACTGGCGTTGCAGCCGGATCAGGTTGGTCATCTCATCCACCACATTGACGTTGCTCCCTTCAAGGGAGCCAGCAATCAGGCCGACATTGGCCGAGGCGGGTTCATTCTGGCCATCCTTGCGGCGAAACAGACCATCTTGGCCCTTCTCCACCGCATCGGCGGCAGGGTTGACCAGCTTGATCCGCTGAAAATCTTCCGGCAAGTTGGCGGCAGCCCCTTCCGGTCGACCGCTGATGGTGCCATCCCGATTGATCTCGAGTTTCTCCATCGGCATCGGCAACACGATTGGCTGACCGCCGTCATCAACCACATTCAGGCCGGTCGAGGTTTGCAAGTTGCCGGTCGCATTGACCTGCAAATTCCCCATGCGGGTATAAGCCTCGCCGCCCTTTGGATCCTGCACGGCAATCCAGCCCGGACCATCCACCGCCACGTCCAGATCCCGTCCGGTGGTCATCAACATGCCATGCTGCAGGTTCTGACCCGGGCGCTCAGCCATGGCAAACACCCGGCTTGGCAAGCCCTCTCCGAACGCCTGCATGCTTCTGGCCTGCTCAAAATCGGACTTGAAACCGGTGGTATTGGCATTGGCGAGGTTGTTGCCCCGAACAGCCAGGCTGTTCATGGTCTCTTTGGCCCCGGACATGGCGATATAAAGCAGGTGATCCATGGAATTCTCCGTCAAACAGATGACTCTGACAGGAGAAATGCAATTAGAGTGCCAACAGCAGAGATATGGGGGGAGAAGGAGGATGGGAATGCGACAGAAACAGAGAGGGGGCCAAGCCCCCTCTCATTATCATTTATTGCGCGATTAACGGATCTGCAGGATGGTCTGCTGCAGCGAACTGTTGACCTCCAGAGAACGAGAGTTGGCCTGGAAGTTACGCTGGGCAGTGATCAAGTCCACCAGCTCGGAGGTCAAATCCACGTTGGACTGCTCCAGCGCCGATGATTTGATGGTCCCGAAAGTACCCGAGTTCGGCGTCCCCGGCAAGGCATCGCCAGAGAGCAGAGACTGACGCCAGGAGGTATCGCCAACCTGAGTCAATCCTTGCGAGTTGGCAAATTTTGCCATTGCCACCATGGCCACTTTGATGGTGGTTGCGTTACTGTAAGTCGCGGACACGATGCCGTCCGGAGTGATCTCCACCTTGGTCAAACGGCCGACAGTGGAACCATCCTGAGTCAACTTGTTGACTTCAAACGGTGAAGCATACTGGGTCACCGTTCCGAAGTTGATATCCACCTGCTGAGTGGGATCTGCACCATTGGTGATAATGCCAGCACCTGCCGGGGGCGCGGCTCCCAATTGCTCTGTCTTGATGGTCGCCGGTGTAGTCGGGGTAATCATCTTGCCATCAGCCCCGAAGGTCACTCTTGCACCAGCAGGCGCCTGACTCAAACCAGTTGCCATAGTGGGTGTGACACCACCGACAATATCAATAGGCTTATCACCTTGGTAGAGGTACATACGCCAAGCTGTAGGATTGGCGGGTTTGGTCAGATCTGCCGGGTCAGCCTCTTTGACAAAATATTGCGTGATGGTATGCGGCTCACCCAGTGAGTCATAAATCACCACAGAAGTTGAAGAGGAATATGTTTTCGAATCTTTGGGGTCAAAAGTAGAGGCATCACCCACCGCATTACCTGCGGGCAGGGGCGCCGCTGTCGATGGCAGGTTGAAACTGGCGTCAATCTTGGTTGTCTTGATTGGTTCACCGGCCTTGTCAGGTATCTGAATCGGCTTGGTCGCATTGATACTTACCGCCTTAGGCGTGCCATCGGCGTTGATTTCGTAACCTTGCAGATAATGGCCCTGATTGTTGACCATATAGCTGTTTTCATTGAGCTTGAAGGCACCGGCACGGGTGTAGGTGCGATCCAGATTGGTCAGACCGTCAGAGGTCACAAAGAAGCCGTTACCCTGAATAGCCAGATCCAGTGCGTTATTGGTAAATTGCAGCGCCCCTTGGTGGAACTGCTGAGCAACCGCACCTGTCGCCACACCGTTACCGACCTGGGTCTTGGCATTGACAAAAATGGAGTTGGCGTAGACATCCGCAAACTCGGCACGGGACTCTTTAAAGCCCATGGTGTTAACGTTGGCAATGTTGTTGGCGGTGACGTTCAAGTCTTTTTGTGCCGCGTTGACACCGCTCAAGGCATTGTTAAATGACATATCCAGCTCCTTAGATCGATGCTGTCGACGTGGTTTTTGACGGTGTAACCGTCTGGTTTGAATTAGTTCCTGAAATTTGCAAGATGCTACTCAACAGCGTGCTACCCAAGCCTTTCACGTTAAGCATTGTCGGATTGCTCGCATTGCCCAGCGCCACACTATCCACCTTGCCGTAAGCATAAGCAGCAATACTTTCGGATTTGCCATCCAGAGTACCGCTTGCCTTAATCACATATTTACCTGACTTGACCCGCTTTCCATCTTTGTCTGTGCCATCCCAGGCAACTTCAACGTTGCCTCGCTGCTCCCCTTCGAGAGAGAATTCCTTGATAACCTGGCCTTTTTCATCTTCGATGGTGACCTTGACGCTCGAATATTTATTCGTCGTTCCCACAGCCACAACACCGGGGAGAGAGCCCTCCTTATCCAGATAGCCGGTATTGCTCTGCAACAGCACATTTTGTCCCACCAATGCGGAGGCTTGCAGCGCCTGACTGGAGATCATCTGGTCATTAAGCTTACCCATCTGAGTGGACAAACTGCTGATCCCCTCAGATGTCGACATGGATGCCATCTGGGAGAGCATCTGGGCGTTATCAACAGGCTTGAAAGGATCCTGATACGACAGCTGCATGGTCAGCAGCTTTAGAAAGGAAGCCTGATCCAGCTCTTTCTTGGGCGTCGTGGTGGTGCCTGTCGCCTGGGTCGTGGTACGGCTTATACCGTTAGCACTGTTGGTTGTATCGACCATGCTGCATCCCTCCTATCAGGACTTGCCAAGCTGGAGCGTCTGCTGCAGCATCTTCTTGGCCGAATCTGCAACCTGTACGTTGGTCTGGTAGCTGCGCGAGGCGTTGATCATGTCGGCCATCTCTTCAACCATGTTGACGTTTGGCTTGAAGATAAAACCGTCTTTATCCGCCATCGGGTGGTTGGGATTGTACTCCTTGAGCAGTGGCGCCTTGCTCTCGACAATCCCCTTCACCTCAACCCCGACTGAGCCCTGCTTGTCAGACATCGCCTGCTCGAGCTGGGCGGCAAAGACTGGCCGCCTGGCGTGGTAAGTATTTTCCACACTGGAGCTGACGCTGTCCGCGTTGGCCATGTTGCTGGCAACCGTGTTGAGGCGCACTGACTGTGCGCTCATAGCCGAGCCTGCTATGTCAAAGACCTTGAACAAACTCATCACTGCTCTCCTTTCAGGGCCTTTAGCAGGCCACTGATCTTGCTATTCATAAATTCAAGGGAGGTTTGATACTCGAGGCTATTACGCAGAAATTCGCTGCGCTCCTGCTGCACATCGACTGTATTGCCGTCACCGGTATCCGGTTGCAGCGGGTTGCGATATTGCACGGTACCCGGGGCGTCCATATTCAAGGCAAAGTGCTTTTCGCTGGTCGTTGCCAAACCAAAACCCTGATGCGACTGAGCCTCCTGCAATGCCTGAGCAAAATTGATATCCCTGGCTTTGAAGCCCGGGGTATCTGCGTTGGCAATATTGCTGGAAAGCACCTCAGCACGCTTGGCGCGAACGCTTATGGTGTGTTGATGCACACCGAATGCCTTGTCAAATGAAAGAGCCATAGCACACCTCCTGCTTGGTTTATTTTGTCTGCAAGAGGTGTGCCATAAGCAAATCTCTCAGTTCGATGGTTTGGGTATGAGCACATTTCAGACCGAAAACAGCAGGAGCATCTCGTGCCTTGAGTCAGACGGCATCATTTGGCCACCTTAAGGTTGCAACCACTTTTACAGTGGCGAGATATGGTAGGTAAATAGAAAGACTGAGCTGTAGATTAAGAAAGAGGGAAGCTCGTAGCTTCCCTCTTTGCATGAACTGGCAATATTCGGCAGACCCCGAATATCAAGGCCATCAGGCCTATTTGACCTTGTAGACAATCCCCGGATTGCAGCGGATCATCTCGAACCGGTCGGTCAACCCGGCCAGTGACTCCGACGCGCCCAACATCAGATATCCACCGGGGTTGAGACTGGCAGCAAACTGGTTGAGGATCTTCGACTTCACTTCCGGCGCAAAATAGATAAGCACGTTACGGCAAAAGATAATGTCAAACTTGCCGAGCAGACTATAACTCTCCAGCAAGTTGAGTGGCCGGAAGGTGGTCAATTTTCTGACTCGCTCGGCAACCCGCATCTTGTTATCACCGTAAGGCTCAAAAAACATCTTCTTGCGCTCCGGTGACAAACCGCGCGCCAGAGCAAGGCTATCGTAAACGCCTTCCTTACACTGATTGAGCATGGTCGTCGAAATATCCGTCCCGACAATCTGCACGCCACCAGGCAAGGTCCCCGGCTTTTTCATCTGCTGTTCCAGTGCCGTCATGGCAATGGAATAGGGTTCCTGACCTGACGAGGATGCAGCCGACCAGATCTTGATGGGGCGGCCACTTTTCCCCAACTCGGGGAAAATCTTGTCGGTAAGAAGCTGAAACGGATAGGTATCACGAAACCAGAGGGTCTCGTTGGTCGTCATAGCATCCACCACGGCCATTTTCAGGTCACGCTCTCGCACACTCATTGCACGGGTAACCAGATCAGACAGACTCTCGATGCCAAACTGAGCCATCAAAGGTGAAAGACGGCTCTTCACCAGATACTGTTTGTTATCCCCCAGCACAATTCCGCTCTGTACCGCCAGAAAGTTGCTGAACTGTTTGTATAAGTCGTCCGAAAGTGTCTTCATGCAGCTGTTCTTCTTTATTAGAGTGCGTTTTGTACGGCCTTGGCCAATTCATCAGGCTGGAACTTGGCGATAAAATTGTTCGCACCAACTTTCTGCACCATTGCCTGGTTGAATACTCCACTGAGCGAGGTATGCAGAATAACATGCAAATCCTTGAGATTGGGATTATTCCGGATCTCGGCAGTGAAGGTATAGCCATCCATTTCCGGCATTTCGATATCCGAAATAACCAGCGCAACCTGATCCTTGATAGGACCATTTTTGGTCATTTCCAGCAGCATGTTCAATGCTTCGCGGCCATCTTTTGCCAACACGCACTCGACACCGATAGCCTGAAGCGCACGTTGTACCTGTTTGCGTGCCACTGAGGAGTCATCCGCAACAAGAACAGGACGCCCCAGAGTCGGGTGGTCGACGCTGGCCTGAACCAACTCCTCACTCACATCCGTTGCAACCGGCGAAATTTCGTTCAATATCCGCTCAACATCGAGGATTTCGACCAACTCGCCATCGACTTCTGTCACGGCTGTCATGTAGTTGATGCGACCCGCACCTTTAGGCGGAGGCAGGATGGATTCCCAGTTCATATTGATAATGCGCTCGACCGAATGCACCAAAAAGCCCTGAATAGAGCGGTTGTACTCGGAGATGATAATGAAGCATTTGCTCAGATCATCAATCGGGCGTTTGCCAACCGCCATGCTGAGGTCGATGACCGAGATAGTCTGGCCACGAATATGTGCGACCCCGCGGATGCAGGAGTTCAGTTTGGGCATCACGGTCAAGGGGGGACACTGCAACACTTCACGCACTTTGAATACGTTGATGCCAAATCTTTGACGTCCATTGAGACGAAACAACAACAACTCCAGCCGGTTTTGCCCCACTAGCTGGGTACGTTGGTTGACCGAGTCCAGGATACTGGCCATAAACACTCCCTAAAAACGCTTGGCATTAATCATGCATGCGTGATGGATTGCGTCAGACTATCGATGTGACAACGAACAGATTCTGAAGCAATCATAGTTAAATATGGTGATATGCGTGAACAACTTATCGACCAACGAGCGAAAATGATTAACCGACTTTTACTCATCAGCCTCTTTTTTGGCAGCATATCTCCCAGCTACGCCTCGGACGTCACTACTTATCTGCAAGAAAAGGCACAAGAGTTCGTTTACAGCCAGCTGGATATTCCGTTGGATGCCAGAGCCGAGGTTACCTCTGCCACACTGGATGAACGGCTCCCACTGACCCGCTGCGAAGACCTGCTCACTATCAGCTTACCAGCAAAAATGGAAATTCGCCGTAATACAACAGTTTACCTTAAGTGTGAGGAAGACAAACCCTGGGACGTCTATCTCCCGGTGCGGGTCAGCATTCAAAAGCCCTATGTCACTGTGACCAACCCCATCGCCAAGGGGGACCTGCTGAGTGAAAGCCAGCTGGTGTTGGCCTATCAGGATCAGACCCTGATCCGCGGCGACTACCTGACTGACACAGCCCCTCTTGTCGGAGTACGCAGCAAGAGGGAGTTAAAACCGGGGCAACCCATCCGTTTGAGCCAGGTTTGTGTCGTGTGCAAAGGGGATCAGGTCACCCTGACGGCAGAAAACAGCAACTTCCAGATCAAAACCATGGCCCGAGCCTTGCAAGATGGCAGCTTCGGAGAGATCATCAAACTCGTCAATATTCGCTCCGGCAAAACCGTTGAGGGTAAAGTCAGTGCAGTAGGTGCCGTATCGGTCACTTTTTAAATCCGGATCCTTGACAACTTTTTTCTAAAGTTTTGATCTGCCGCACCGATATACAGGTAAGCAAACCTTAAAGCAGACGAAGGTAACTAAAATGGCCATCAACAATATCAACAACTTGGCGAATAATCGGTTGCAAAATACCGCTAATAGCCAGGGGACAGGCAGCAAGTCAGTCACCTCATCGCCCGAAAACAAAGCGGCTACTGTCAAGCTGGACTCCGTCTCCTTGACCAGTGAGGCGCAACAATTGCAAAAGATGCAACAAAACCTCAATACCGCCTCGACCGGCAATGAGAGCAAGGTCGAACGGCTGAAAAAAGCCGTCGCGAGTGGCGAATATCAGGTTAACAGCGACGCTGTGGCCAAGAAGATGTTCAGTTTTGAGGCCAATCTGGACAAAGTTCTGGGATGATGGACTTACCTTCGTTACTGCACACCCAAGATGATTATCTCAGCCAGATGCAAGGCATTCTGGAAGAGGAGTTCAGCTTGCTCGAACAGCATCAGGCACTGGCCCTGCCCGCACTGACCGAGCGCAAACAGCAGTTGCTTGCTGCGATAGAAACTCTGGACAAGACTCTCGCAGAGATGCCGGAACTGGCACTGCAGCTGGCAGCCTATCCCGACGAGATGGCACAGCTTCGTGCAAAACTGGATGCCTGCCAGGCACAAAATGATATCAACGGTCGCTTGCTTGAATTGAGCATCGTCTCCAACCGTCGTCTGGCAACCTTTCTGAGTCAGCTGCGCGATCGCAACAGCCTGACCTATGACGCCAAGGGTAACACTCGCTCTGGCACCCGCTCCTACGGTATCAAGGCCTGACATCTCTTATCAGGCCTTGCATTTTTGCTCTCGGTTTTAAAGCACCAGTCGCAACAACTCTCGCCCGTCCTCACACGCATTAACGCGCAGTACCCCGTCCTCATAGCTCCCGTAACTGGCAGGCAACTCGCCGCGCGGGAAACAGATCGACCCCGGGTTCATCAATACCCGCTCCCCCTGCCACTCCAGCACCGGCACATGGGTATGGCCGCTCAGGAACAGACTGCCCACAGGCAGCTGTACCTCGTCCGGGCGATAAAGATGGCCATGGCTGACAAACCAGCGCCGCTCATCGATCAGCAACTGGTTGTAGGGGGCTGTGATGGGAAAGCGCAACAGCATCTGATCCACTTCGGAATCGCAATTGCCCCGCACCGCGATGATCTGTGGCGCCAGCTCGTTGAGCCGATCGGCCACCGCGGCCGGGTTATACCCTTCCGGCAGAGGATTGCGCGGGCCATGGTTGAGCAGATCGCCGAGCAGCAGATAGTGGTCCGGCTGCCAGGGCTCAAGTTGGGTCAGCACCCGCTCCAGCGCAATGATGCTGCCGTGGATGTCGGAAATGATGGCAAGTTTCATGAAATGCTCCTCACTGCGGGCTGAAATAGAGATCCTTGGTGGCAATCGTCCCTTTCAAATTCTGGCTGGGCAGCCCTCGCAGCGCGGGATCGACCAGTCTCATCTGATTGTAATGATACACGGGGAGGATCGGCGCCTCCTCAAGCAGCAACTGTTCGGCATGCCGGTAGAGTTCAACCCGGCTCGCGCTGTCCAGCGTATTGGCTGCCTGCTCCAGCAGCAGATCAAAGTCGGGATTGCAGTAGCCGCTCTCGTTGCGCAGATCCTGACAACGGAAGCTGCCCAGCATGGCTGACGGCTCCACGTAATCGCCAAACAGGAAGCTTCTGGCCACCTGAAAATCACCGCTATCCTTTGCCACCTGATAGGCGCCCCACTCCAGACTGTTGAGGGTGACCTGCACCCCCAGCTTCTGCCACATGGCGGCAATGGCCATCGCCATCTGCTTGTGGGTTTCGGCGCTGTTGTAGGTAATGCTCAGCTTGAGTGGATTGGCACTGTTATACCCGGCCGCTGACAACAACGCTGCCGCTTTGGCCTGGCGGGTTGGCATATCTTCAAGCGCCACAGGCAATATCACCCGGGGGTAACCCGGCATCTCCGGCAACAGCGACCATGCCGCCTGTTCATCCTGCCCGCTCACCGATCCAATGAGCTGCTGTCGATCAACCGCCATGGAGAGCGCCTGACGCACCCGCACATCCTGCAGTTCGGGGCGCTTCAGATTGAACGCATAGAGATAGGTGCCAAACAGCGGCAAGCCCCAGAGCCGCTCCGGAGACTCGCGCTTCATCTTTTGGTAATAGCCGAGGGAGACCTTGTTGGTAAGCTGGATTTCACCAGCCTCGTAGCGCAGCCGTTCGGCATGTTGCGAGGTGATCGGCAGGTAGGTGACCCGTCCGATACGGGTGTGAAGGTCATCCCAGTAGTGAATATTGCGCTCGGCTTCGATCCGCTCGTTTGGCGTCCAACTTGCCAGCCGGTAAGCACCATTGCTCACCAGCTTGCCGGGCTCGGTCCACTGCTTGCCAAATTTGGCTATCGCCTTCTGGTTGACTGGCACAAAGGGGCGCTGACTGATGAGTTGCAGGAAATAGGGAGCCGGCCGCTCCAGAGTGATTTTCAGGATCTGATCGCTTTGCGCTTCAATGCCCAGATTGCCGAGCTCCAGCGCACCGGCATAGATGGATTGCGCATTGTTGATCCCCGTCGCCAGCAGCAATCCGGCAGAAGGAGAGTTGATGGCCGGATCGAGCAGACGGCGCCAGGCATAGACGAAATCAGCGGCCACCAGCGGCTCGCCATTGGACCACTTCAGTTGAGGGCGCAGGAAGAATCGCCACTCCAGCCCATCTTCACTCACCTCCCAGCGCTGTGCCTGAGCAGGGACGATATGCCCCTGCCCATCTTCGCTGACCAGCCCTTCAAACAGATCGACCAGTACCGCCTCCCCCGGAAAACCGGATCGCACCAGCGCCGGATCCAGCGACTCCGGCTCGGCACCGTTGCCCTTTACCAGGGTTTGCCGATCGGCAAGCAGAGGCTGCTGCTCAACGGTGGTGGCATGGGCCAGGGGCCCAGCCAGCAAGGCAAGCAATAGCGGGGAGAGCCAGCGTTGCGCCAGCTTGGGGAAGAAACCATACCTCATGACAAAACCTCGAATAAAACCACTGCAGGAGGGGAAGGCCGACGGCGCGCCTGATGAATGCCTGATACCGCTCTTGTTATCCCCGAAAACGCCCCGTATTGTATCGGGCTTGCCCGGGAGATGGAGTCTTTCGGGTTAATTTTTTCAGGAGTTTTTATGGGTTATGAGTGGCTGGCCCTCGCGTCGGCCAGTTTATGGGCAGTTGCAGCGCTAATTTCGGTCAAACCGGCCCGTCATCTCGGCGCATTTGCCTACAGCCGCTGGCGCATGTTTCTGGTCAGCCTGATGCTCGGCACCATGAGTCTGCTCACCGGTGGCTGGCAAACCCTCACCGCAAGCGCCCTGCCCCTGCTCGCCATCTCGGGGCTGGTCGGCATCTTCGTGGGCGATACGGCGCTGTTTGCCTGCATGAACCGGTTGGGGCCAAGACGCAGTGCCCTGCTCTTCTCTTGCCATGCGCTGTTTTCCGCCCTGCTTGGGCTCTGGCTCTTTAATGAACAGCTGACAGGCTGGCGACTGCTGGGGGCCATGCTGGTCTTTGCTGGCGTGATGCTGGCGATCCTGTTTGGCAGACGCAGTAGCAGCAACGAGTGGGAGCAGATCCGTGGCAATCTGGCGCTGGGAATTGGCCTTGGCCTGACGGCGGCACTGTGTCAGAGCGTGGGAGCCATCATCGCCAAACCGGTGATGATGAGTGGTGAGGTGGATGCGGTGAGTGCATCTGGTATCCGGATGGGCAGTGCCCTGCTGGCCCACTGCGTCCTGCGGCTGGGGCGCTTGCCGCTGGCCATGCCGCTCAAACCGGTCAATCGCCAGATCCTCGCCATGATTGCCACCAACGGTTTTCTGGCGATGGGGCTAGGGATGACGCTGATCCTGATGGCGCTGCGGCAGGGCGAGGTGGGCATGGTGGCCATTCTCTCCTCTACCACGCCGGTACTGCTGCTGCCGCTGTTGTGGTGGCACTCGGGGGAGCGGCCATCCGTTGCCGCCTGGGCGGGGGCACTGATTGCCACCCTGGGCACGGCGCTGGTGCTGGGTTTCAGCACTCACTGACCCCCGGCACCATCCCTGATCAGAACAGGTCAATCTCCTCAGCGGTCAGCTCACGGTATTCACCGGGTGCCAACTCTTCATCCAGCGTCAGACCGCCCACCCGCTCGCGATGCAAGCCAACGACCTTGTTGCCGATGGAGGCAAACATCCGCTTGACCTGATGGTACTTGCCTTCGTGGATGGTCAGGCGGGCCTCGCACTCGCCGAGAATTTCCAGCTGGGCAGGACGGGTTTTATCGGTCTCGTTACGCAGGTAGACCCCTTCGGCGAACAGCTCGATTGCATCCGGGCTCACCGGATCGGCCAGCCAGACGTGATAGGTCTTGGCACACTCGTGGCGCGGCGAGGTGATGCGGTGGGACCATTGACCGTCGTCGGTCACCAGCACCAGACCCGTGGTATCGAGGTCGAGGCGACCCACTACGTGCAGCTTGCCCATCGCCGGTTCATCCATCAGGAAGAAGACTGTCGGGTGATCCGGATCCTCATTGGAGCAGACGTAACCTTCCGGCTTGTGCAGCATGAAATAGCGGTTGCGCTGCTCCAGCGTCAGCAGCACGCCGTCAAACTCGATCTGGCTCTGCTCATTGATATGAAAGGCGGGCTGCTTGACCACAATGCCATCCACCATGACCTCACCCTGACGGATCAGTTTGCCTGCCAGCGAGCGGGTCAAATCCGAACAATCGCACAGAAATTTATCAAGCCGCATTCACAACCTCGGAGTCCAACAAGTAAAGGGGCGTCATTATATCGGGCGGGGGCGACAACGCCACTGTTAAGGGGTTGCCAATTATGACGAACTGGTCATCCGATGTTACACTTCTCCGGTGTAACCCATCCGAACGATACTCATAATAATAAGAGTCAGGAAGCCCTCATGAAGTCTCAAGCATCCTATCCCGTCATTCCCATCAACCAGCTGAAACCCGGCATGTATGTCATTGCTATCGCCAGCCAGACAGGTGGGATGGAGATCGCCCAGATGGGCTTGGTGACCAGCGTGGCGCAAATTGCCAATCTGGTACGTCAGGGGGTGCTCACGGTACGCATCGATCTGGCCCGCAGCAAGTTGGGCAGTGCCGAAAGTGATGCCGTTACCTCCCCCGATCTCAATGCCAACAGCGCCCAGGTAGGGCGCCGTGCCAGTGCCAACGGCGAAGGGCGGGAGCTTAAAATCCGCCGCCTTTATCAGGAAGCGCGCGAGCTGCAAGGCAAGTTCATTCGCCACCTCAAAGCGGGTGAGCCTATCGACATCACCCCGCTGGCCGAAGTCGCCGAAGAGATGGTGGACACCATGTTCACCCACGGCGATGCCATGCTCTGTCTGGCCCGTATTCGCGCCAAGGATGCCTACCTGATGGAGCACTCCATGAACGTGGCCATTCTGCTGGCCAACTTCGGCCGCTATCTGGGGCTTGAGCGCAGCGTACTCAAGGAGCTGACCCTGGGTGGCCTGCTGCACGATGTGGGCAAGATCATGACCCCGGACGAGGTGCTCAATAAACCGGGCAAGCTGACCGATGAGGAGTTCGCCATCATGCGCCAGCATGTGGTGCACAGTTACGAGATCCTCAGCAATACCCCGGGCATCACCCCCACCATGCTGGAGGTAGCCGCCAACCACCACGAACGGCTCGATGGCACCGGCTATCCGCAGCGACTCAAGGGGGAGCAGCTCTCTCTCTATACCCGGATGAGCGGCATCGTCGATGTCTATGATGCCATCACCGCGGATCGGGTCTACAAAGCGGGTATGCAGCCGACCCAGGCCTTCCGCATTCTGCTCAAGGGGATCAATCAGCACTTTGATGCCGAACTGGTTACCAAGTTCATCAAGTGCATGGGAGTCTATCCGGTGGGCACTCTGGTACAGCTCTCAAACCAGCGCCTGGCTATCGTGATGCAGCGCAACGAGCAGCAGCCGCTCAAGCCGGTGGTCAAGGTGATCTATCACGCCACCCAGCGTCACTACCTCGAGGTACAGTGGCTGGATCTGGCCAAGTCAGGGGTGCAGGAGAGCATCGAAAACACGGTCGACCCCAAAGAGTTTGGCATCAACCTCGCCAACTTCTTCTAAATCTCTCACCTCAGATATTCATGATGGGCGCTGGCTGTCGAGCCAGTGCTGGATCAGAAACTCCTCATCTAGCGGCGAGAGATCAAAACGCAGGCTGGCCTCTTCAATGGCGGCGATATCGTGCTGATGATGCTCGCTGAGCCAACGCACCGCACGACGCAAATCTTCACCATGGGGGAGTAGCAGATGGTCGCTCATGGAATACCTCCGGTGGACTGCAAGGCGGCCAGCGAATGTAGCCACCTGTTTCCAGTCTAGTCGGTCAATCCCCATCACCCGCGCTTCTTCACCCCCCCCCCCCCCTCAATCACGGCAATCCGCTTGTCACTGCAATCAGCGACCGAAGGCGCGCTGCCAATCCTGATCAAACTTCACCAGCGCCGCATCTACCGCCGGCACGTTCAGCAACTGCTCCGCCACATCGAGCGGCAAGGTGATGGACTGGCAACCGACCAGCAGGCAGTCAAGGGCCTGACGGGGAGTGCGGAATGACGCCGCCAGCACCTTGCTGTTCGGGGCGTGCAGCTCAAGCAGCTGTTGCAGCTCCTGCACGGTGGCGATGCCATCGCCCCCCTGGGCATCCAGCCGGTTGACATAAGGTGCGACATAATCCGCTCCCGCCACCGCCGCCAGCCAGCCTTGCAACGGAGTGTATACCGCAGTTCCCAGAGTCGGCACACCGTTGGCGGTCAGGCTCTTGATGGCAGCCAGCCCCTCTACGCACACCGGGATCTTGACCACCAGATCCGGGTCCAGTTCACGCAGGGCGAATGCCTCGCGCACCATCTCGGTTTCGGTTTTGGCCATCACCTGGGCAAACAGGCGCGCCTTGGGCCCCAGCACGTCGCGCAGGGCGGGCAGCAGCTCACAGAGCGGCAATCCCCCGGCGGCAGTAATGGAAGGATTGGTGGTGACACCGGCCAACGGCAGGATCCGTGACCAGCGACGCACTGCTGCCACATCAGCGGTATCGAGATACAGCTCCATCTCTAACTCCTTAACGGGATGTTCAATATGTCGCCATTCTAGCGATAAAACATCTGCAAATAGCTTGATCGAAATCAAATCAACTTTCGAATGAAAGCAAATAGAATAAAAAACAAAAGGAGGCGGTGTGATTTTCGACCTGCAACGATATTCAACTCACGATGGCCCCGGCATTCGCACCCTGGTGTTTCTCAAGGGGTGCTCGCTGGCCTGTCTGTGGTGTCAAAACCCGGAAAGCCGCTCTCCCAAGCAGGACATACTACTCGACCGGCGCCAGTGCATCGAGGGATGCCAGCTCTGCAGCCAGGCGTGTCCGGCAATCTTGCGTGACAGCGAGGGCATCCAGCTCAGCCGTTCTGCCCTCAAGGCCGATGATATGGAACGGCTGCGCGGCCTCTGTCCGAGCGAAGCGCTGCAGGTGTGCGGCCGCGATGAAACGCTGGACACCCTGATGGACACCATCTTGCGGGATCGTCCCTTCTTCGAGCGCAGCGGCGGTGGCATCACCCTCTCCGGCGGTGAGCCCTTCATGCAGCCCGACTTTGCAGCGTCCCTGCTGGCCCGCTGCAAGGCCGAAGGGCTGCACACCGCGGTCGAGAGCTGCCTCCATGTGCCATGGCACCAGATTGAGCCAAGCCTCCCCTCACTGGATCTGCTGCTGGCGGATCTCAAACACGTGGATAAAGAACGTTTCTTCCACTGGACCCGCGGCAAGGTGGAGCTGCCCATCGCGAACCTCAAACGCCTCGCCGAGCACGGCGTGCCGATGCAGATCCGGGTGCCGCTCATTCCCGGCTTCAATGCCGACCGCGCATCGATCAGCGCCATCACCGACACCGCCGCCAGCCTCGGCACGGTGCAGGAGATCCACTTCCTCCCCTACCACACCCTGGGGATGGGCAAATATGCCCTGCTGGATCTGCCCTATCAGGCGCCGGAGACACCGCTCGATGACCCCTATTTACTCAGCTTTGCCCACGCATACGCCCAACGTCAGGGGCTGACCCCTGTGACCAGAGGATAAGATCATGACCCAGCTCGACCTCAATACACTCAGCCCGCGGATCCGCGCCCACAAAGAGAGCCTGATCCACATCGTTCAGCCACCGGTCTGCACCGAGCGTGCCCGCCACTACACCGAGGCCTATCAGGCTCATCTCGCCCGGCCGCTGCCGGTGCGCCGCGCTCTTGCGCTGGCCCATCACCTCAAGGAGCGCACCATCTGGATCAAGCACGACGAACTTATCGTCGGCAATCAGGCCCGTCAGGTACGGGCGGCGCCGCTGTTTCCGGAATACACGGTGAGCTGGATCGAGATGGAGATCGACGAGCTGGCCGACCGCCCCGGCGCCGGCTTTGCGGTCAGCGAAACCGACAAGGAGATCATCCACGCCCTCACCCCCTTCTGGCGCGGCCAGACGGTGCAGGATCGCTGCTTCGGCCTCGTTACCGACGAGCAAAAAGCGCTGCTGGAGAGCGGCATCATCAAGGCCGAGGGCAACATGACCTCGGGGGATGCCCACCTCGCGGTCAATTATGAGGAGCTGCTCACGCTGGGGCTCGATGGCTTCAAGGCCAAGGTGGCTGAGCGGCGGAGTCGGCTGGATTTGGCGGATTGGGCCGATCTGCAGCGCGAGCAGTTCCTGCACGCCATCGCCATCACTCTGGATGCGGTCAGCGATCACATCGCGCGCTACGCCGCACTTGCCCATGATATGGCAGCACAAGAATCTCGCCCCGAGCGCCGAAACGAGCTTGAGACCATCGCGCTCAACTGCGCCCACATCGCCCACCAGCCCCCCGAGACCTTCTGGCAGGCGCTGCAGCTCTGCTACTTCATCCAGCTCATTCTGCAGATCGAATCCAACGGCCACTCGGTGTCGTTTGGCCGGATGGATCAGTACCTCTACCCCTGGTATCGCCGCGAGGTGGAATTGTCGGAATCCCTGCCTCGGACACGCGCCATCGAACTGCTGCAAGGGTGCTGGCTCAAGTTGCTGGAGGTGAACAAGATCCGCTCCGGCACCCACTCCAAGGCCTCCGCCGGCAGCCCGCTCTATCAAAACGTCACCATCGGCGGCCAGAACTGGCGGGATGGCACTGCCCATGACGCAGTCAACGGCCTCTCCTACGCGATTCTGGAGTCCTGCGGCCAGCTCCGATCCACCCAACCCAACCTCTCGGTGCGCTACCATGCCGGGATGAGCGAGGATTTCCTCGACGCCTGCATTCAGGTGATCCGCTGCGGCTTTGGCATGCCCGCCTTCAACAACGACGAGGTGGTGATCCCCGAGTTCATCAAGCTCGGGGTGAGCGTGGAAGATGCCCACCACTACGCCGCCATCGGTTGCATCGAGACCGCCGTGCCCGGCAAATGGGGCTATCGCTGCACCGGCATGAGCTTTATCAACTTCGCCCGCATCCTGCTGGCCTCCCTTGATGGCGGCCGCGATGCCACAACCGGCAAGGTATTCCTGCCCCAGCCCCAGTCGCTGCGAGACGGGAGCTTTGGCAACTTTGACGAGGTGATGGCCCACTGGGATGAGCAGGTGCGCTACTTCACCCGCAAATCCATCGAGATCGACTGCGTGGTCGACAGCGTGCTGGAGGCTCAAGCCCATGACATCCTCTGCAGCACCCTGGTGGATGACTGCATCGAGCGCGGCAAAACCATCAAGGAGGGGGGCGCCGTCTATGACTGGGTCTCAGGTCTACAGGTGGGAATTGCCAACCTCGGTAACAGCCTGGCTGCCCTGAAGAAACTGGTGTTCGAGCAGGGGATTGTGGATCAGCAAGAGCTGGCCGAAGCACTCGAGCAAGATTTTTCAGGACTGGCAGGGGAGCAGCTGCGTCAGCGCCTCACCAACGCCGCCCCCAAATATGGCAACGATCTGGACGAGGTTGACCTGCTGCTGGTGCAGGCTTACCAGAGCTACATCGACGAGCTCAAGGGGTTGCACAACACCCGCTTCGGCCGCGGCCCCATCGGCGGTACCTACTATGCGGGCACCTCCTCCATCTCCGCCAACGTGCCCTTCGGTGCCGCCACCATGGCCACCCCGGATGGTCGTCACGCCCGCACGCCGCTGGCGGAAGGGGCCAGCCCCTCCTCGGGCTTGGATCGTCTCGGCCCGACGGCGGTGTTCAACTCCATCGGCAAGCTGCCCACGGCGGCTATCCTCGGCGGGGTGCTGCTCAACCAGAAGCTGAGCCCGGCCAGCCTTGAGAACGAGCGGGACAAGGCCAAGCTGATGAGCCTGCTGCGCACCTTCTTCGAGGTGCACAAGGGGTGGCACGTGCAGTACAACATCGTCTCGCGCGAAACCCTGCTGGCGGCCAAGGCCAATCCGGATCAGTACCGGGATCTGGTGGTACGGGTGGCGGGCTATTCGGCCTTCTTCACCGCCTTATCCCCGGATGCGCAAGATGATATCATCGCCCGCACCGAGCACAGTCTCTGACGGGGCGCCCCCCCATGGCGCCTGTGACGTCATATGATTGGCAAGCCACCCTCGGGTGGCTTGCCGCTATCCACCACCTTCTATGTGAGCGCACCATGAATCCACGCCACCAACTGATCCTCACTCTGGTCCATCAGGCTCGCAAGATGAGCGTGAGTGAACTCTCCCGACATACCGGCGTATCTGAGGTGACGGTGCGCAACGACCTCACCGCGCTGGAGAAGCAGGGACTGCTCAGACGAGTACACGGCTCGGCCATGGCGCTGGAGACCGATGACCCGGATGCCCGGATGAACATCAATTACCTGCTCAAGGATCGCCTCGCCGAGCGGGCCGCCCAGCTGGTGGAAGATGGCGAGACGGTCTTTATCGAGGGGGGCAGCGCCAACGCCCTGCTGGCCCGCCATCTGGCCCTGCACAAACGGGTCACAATCATCACCATCAGCAGCTATATCGCTCATCTGCTCAAAGACACCCCGGCTCAGGTGGTGCTGCTCGGCGGGCTGTTCCAGCATCAGAGCGAGAGCGTGGTGGGGCCGCTCACGCGCCTCTGCATCGAGCAGGTGCACTTCTCCAAGACCTTTATCGGGGTGGATGGCTTTCATCCCGAGATGGGTTTCACCGGCCGCGACATGATGCGGGCCGACGTGGTCAACAGCGTGCTGGCCAAGGGGATGACCAATGTGGTGATCACCGACAGCAGCAAATTTGGCGCCATCCACCCGAGCCAGCTTGGCGCGCCGGGCCAGATCAACGTGCTGGTTACCGACGATGCCCTGCCCGCCCCCATGCGGGCAGCCATCGCGGCCAAGGGGATCACCCTGCACTGCGTTGCGGCCTAGGCCACCCGCTAATTCACGCTATTTCATTGACCTGACAGAATAAAATTTTCATGATGAGCCAGTCCCCATCGGGACTGACATCACCAGTGCGTGATCTGCAGGAAGCAGACTTCAGGAGAGCAAGGACATGCCATCGACCATCACCGCCGGGGAGCGCCGACTCTCCCCTATCATTCGCGCCACCGCCATCACCCTGACCCTGTGCTGGAGCCCGTTTGGCTGGAGTGCCACGCTGCCTGCCGACTTGAAGTGGGAGAGCAACAACCAGGATCCTCTCTATGCCGATCCGGCCGCCAAACGCGGCGGCACCTTTCGCACCTTTATGACCAGCTTCCCCCTGACCCTGCGCAAATATGGCCCCGACTCCAACGGCGGCTTTGCCGGTTACGTGCGGGAAACCAACCTGCCTCTGCTGAGCACTCACCCCGTCACCGGCAACCCCATGCCGATGCTGGCAAACGAGTGGGCCTTCGGCGCCGACAACAAGACCCTCTATTTTCGCATCAATCCCAAAGCGCGCTGGTCAGATGGCCAACCGGTCACCGCCGATGACTGGCTCTTTACCCTCAAGATGATGCGCAGCAAGGAGATAAACGACCCCTGGTACAACAACTACTACAGCACCCAGATAGCAGACATTACCAAGTTTGATGATCACACCCTGGCCATCACCAGCGGCACCGAAAAGAGCCGCCAGGATCTGCTTGAGTCACTGCCCATCAGCCCGGAGCCGAGCCACGCCATCAAGCTCACCGCCAACTGGGTCAAGGAGTACAACTGGAAGGTGTTGCCAGTCACCGGCCCCTATCAGATCGATCAGGTGAAAAAGGGTAAATCGGTCACCTTCAAGCGGATTGAAAACTGGTGGGGGGATGACGAGCGCTACTTCCAGCATCGCTTCAATCCTGCGCGGATCGAAATCAAGGTGCTCAGGGATCTGAACATCGCCTGGCAGCACTTCCTGCGCGGCGATCTCGACAGCTTCCCGCTGGTGATCCCCAACTGGTGGCACGACAAGACCAAAACCGCCGAGTTCGAGAAGGGTTATATCGCGCGCACATGGTTCTACAACCAGACCCCGCAACCGCCGATGGGGCTCTATCTCAACACCGCCGATCCGCTGCTGCGCAATCTCGATGTTCGCCTCGGCATCCAGCATGCCCTCAATTTCGACAGAATGCTCGCCACCCTGCTGCGGGGGGATTACCAACGCCTCAACAGCTATAGCTCAGGTCAGGGGGAGTTTACCAACAGCGAGATCAAGGCCCGTCCGTTCGCTCCCAAACTGGCACGGGAATACTTTGCCAAAGCCGGTTTCAACAAAGTGGGGCCGCAGGGAATTTTGCAAAACGACAAGGGGCAGTCACTTACCCTCGCTATCACCTACACCACGGCGGAGCACGCCCAGCGGCTCACGCTGTTGCGGGAAGAGGCCAAGAAGGCGGGGCTTAATCTGGAGCTCAACCTGATGGATGCATCGGCCGGTTTCAAATCGATGCTGGAGAAAAAGCACCAGAGCGCCTGGATGGCCTGGGCGGGCAGCCGCTATCCCGCCTATTGGGAGTTCTTCCACAAGGTCAACGCCAACAAGCCCCAGACCAACAACATCATGAACATCGATGACGATGCCATCACGGCTCTGGTGGAGCAGTATGACAAGGAGTTCGACTTTGCCAAAAAGGCGGCCCTGTCACGGCAGATCCAGCAGCGGCTCTATGAGCTGGCAAGCTTCGTCCCCGCCTATCAGGTGCCCTACACCCGCGAAGGCGCCTGGCGCTGGATAAAACTGCCAAAAGTACCTGCAACACCCAAGAGCGAGCAGCTCTACTGGCCTCTTGGGGGCGACAACAGCGGTTACAGCTATGGCGGTCTGCTATGGATTGATGAAGAGCTAAAATCCGAGACCAGGGCAGCCATCAAGAGTGGCAAGACTTTCCCGGCCGAGCCTATCATCGACACCACTTATCGCCAGCCCTGATTGCATCAGCCCATCGGCAAAAGTCCTTAAAACAAAAGACCCCGCCAGATAGCGGGGTCTTTGTTGGCAACCGGTGTTGCGAATAGCTCGGTGCTCAGCCGCGTTTGGCCTGCTTCTCGGCAATGGCGTCAGCCACGTCAGCCGGCTCCAGTACGATGCCTTCCTGATCCGGGGTCGGGAACACGGCAACACACAGCTCGTCCTGCTCCATACCGTCAACCCAGCGCTCCAGCCACACCTTGAGGGTGATGGACTGCGGCTTGCAATCGGCCCACTCACCTTCGGCCCACGCCTTGGCGTACTCCGGGTGCGGCCATACCGGGATGCAATCTTCATCGTCGGTGGTCAGCATCATGACGCCATGCTCGTCAGTCAGGACGAACAGCTCTTCATGCTCGACCAGCTTGCTGATGAAGTGATCGTAACGGTAATCAGCGTTCAGTTGCAGCGCGGCATTGCGCTCGGTGTCGCTCAGTTCATAGCTCATTGGCCAAGTCTCTCTCTCGATAAAGGGCGCCATGTTCACATCTTGTCGTCAGCTTGTCCAGCTTGCAGCCCCTTGGCACCGGATGGGGAGGGCAATGACGCAAATAAGGATAGAGCAGCCTCCTCGATAGCGAGACCGCCAGCCATCATATTGCCCCTTTTACAGCGCAGGGGTGATCAGCTCCACATCAGGCTGCTCGCTCAGTTTTTGCCGCAGCCAGTAGGCGGACTCCACCTCGACAAAGCAGAGCAGATCCCGGCCATTGGCCGCCATCGCCATCAGTTGCTCAAAACGCAGCTGTTGTTGCTGCTCCCAGGCGGCAGCGAGTTTGGCACCGTGGGCTTCATCCACCACTTCGCGACGCAGCTCGAACAGGTTATCGGTGATCGGGCTGTTGATCTTGGCGGCGGTGTGCCAGTACATCAGCAGGTTATCCATCATCTCGCTGTCGTAGTTGGCCAGTGCATCCAGCTCTGGCGTATCGCCGCTGTCGCTGGCGGCAAAATCACACCAGCCCGCATCGAGTGACGCCAGCTCATGAGCCCCCTTGGCATGCTTGCGTAACAGCGCAATGTCGGCCCCCTTGCGTGCAGGTAACCATACCTCGCCCTGATGGGCATCCAGCAGGGAGGTCAACGAAGCAGCGGGGTAAACCGGAAAGCGGGTACAAAGTGAATGCAGCAGGGATACCAGAGTGATCTTGACCATGAGCGATACCTTGAACAGGGCGAACAGCCACCAATAGACCGTCCGATATAAAGAAGTGCCCTATCCTACCACGTTTGGTCCGGCTCGGCCCTTGGCGAAGCTGTCAGCCAACCATCTGATTACGCCGAAAAAAACAGCATTTGAAACGCAGCATCCAGTCAAAGGTCAATAATTTGAGCCAGCGCCCACTAAAGTGGATCTGGGGATGCTAGTTTGCATACATCTTTAGCGTAAGGAGTAAATCCATGATTGGGATCGACCAGGTTTCTAACGAATTCGTGAACGATTTGAAAATACTGGCATGCTTTGATCCGGCCAACATGAGCCTGGGGATTAAATTACGCAGCGATATGTCTGAAGAGTTGTGCCAGGCGGCAGCCCGTCTGCATCAACAGGGGCTCATCAGCGCAGAAGATGGCGGCTATCTCACCCCGTTTGGCATGACCATGGTTGAACACCTGCAACATCTGCTAGTCGCACTCAAACCGCTTTGACCGGCTGTGGTGCCCAGAGTGAAAAGTTGAGTAGCTCCCAGCGCTCCCCTTGGTGAAGATGACAGGCAAACAGCAAAGGACCTTCGGGTCCTTTTACTTTGCCATCCACCAGCCACTCCCCCTCCCTTTCAGGTACCAGTCGCGCATTTACCTCATCGGGTTGCAGCGCAGCGCCCATCCGGACCTGGACAAATTGCTGGCAGATCACCTGCGCTTCCATCGCGGATTGAACCGGTACCGGCGCATCGGACGACGGAGTCAAGGTGGCAGCAAGCAGGAGCGATAGCAGCATGATTCAGCACATGGGAGTCAGTAGCAGAAGCCATATAAACAAAAAGCCGTGGCACCAGAGGTACCACGGCTTTCTTAAATTCTGTAAGAATTACAGAGCGGTTACGTTCTCAGCCTGCGGGCCTTTCTGACCTTGGGTCACAGAGAACTGTACGCGCTGACCTTCAGCCAGGGTACGGAAACCGTTACCTTGAATGGCGCTGAAGTGAACGAAAACGTCCGGGCCGTTTTCTTGCTGGATGAAGCCAAAACCTTTGGTTTCGTTGAAAAACTTAACGGTACCGGTGATCATGTTAGACATATCTTTTAAACCTGTATTCAAAATAATTACTTATGCTTTTCAGCGGGTAAAGCTCAAAAAACGGGATTAACTTATGAACAACAGGACAAGATGTGAAACATCGTATTCATTGACATAACTATCGCCCTTTCAAGCTGGTTTGGATTATACGTGGCTTTGTAGATTACGCAAACAAATTTGTGCCCTGCCAACGGCAGGGCACAAACCGTTATAAGGTGGCCGCTTCCAACGCTTCGACCAGCGCTCTGAGAAAACGAGCCGCCTCGCCGCCGGTGCAGGCTCTGTGGTCAAATGTCATCGACAGCGGCAATGCCCTGACGGGACGCGCTTCACCGTGGATGAACACCACTTTTTCGAACAGTTTGCCTGCCCCTATGATGGCCACCTGCGGCGGCGTGACGATGGGGCTGGCATAACGGCCTGCGATGGCACCGAAGTTGGTGAGCGTAATGGTCGCCCCCTGCAACATCTCGCGCGGCACGGCGCGCGCCTTCACATCGGCGATCATCCGATCCAGCCCCTGCCGGATATCTGCCCCCTCCCGCTCGGCCACGTTCTCCATCACCGGCACATAAAGGCCATGCTTTGAATCCACCGCGATGGCTACATTGACCTCTTTGAACAGCCGCCGTGACAGGGTTTCACCATCAAACCAGGCGTTCATCGAGGGCTCGGCGCGGCACGCCACGCCAATGGCCTTGATAAGGCGCACCGTCACATCCTCATCAGGCCGCCAGTGACGCAAATCCACCTCATCGGTGATGCTGACTGGCACCACAGTCTGATGAGAGAGCTCCATCGCCTTGGCCATGGCCCTGCGCGACCCTTTGAGGAATTCGTTGCCACTGCTCTGCTGGGCCTCGAATGCCTGCTGCACATCCAGCTCGGTCACCATGCCGCCGCTGCCACTTCCCTTGATCCGGTCGATATCCAGACCCAGTTTTTGTGCCAGCAGGCGCACGGCAGGCATGGCTTGCACCAGCGATCCCCCCGGGGCAATGGCCCCTACCACGAAGTGATCCTCGATATGCTGCTGATGGGCGCTCACCTTTCCCACCACGGTGCCATCATCCTCCCCCCCCCTCGAACTCCACCAGCGGCGCACCGATATGGAGGATATCCCCCTCGGCGCCGCAGAGACGGGCGATCACCCCAGCCACTGGTGAGGGCACATCCACCAGCGCCTTGGCCGTCTCCACCGACAAGAGCACCTGATCGACAGCAACGGTATCACCGGCACTCACCTTCCACTCGACGATCTCGGCTTCGGCCAACCCTTCACCCAGATCCGGTAATTTGAAAAATTTCATAGCCACTGGTTCTCCATCAGCTGGTGAGCGGCATCGGCGATATCCTGCTCGGTGATGAGGTAATACGCCTCGTTGCGATAGTAGGGAACGGCGGCATCCACGCCGGTCAGCCGCTTGGGCGGCGCCTTGAGGCAGGGAAGTGCCTGCTCGGTCACCCGTGCCACAATTTCGGCCCCGACCCCGAAGCTGCCACACGCCTCGTGTACCACCAGCAAGCGGCCGGTCTTGCGTACCGAGGTGAGGATGGTCTCCATATCCAGCGGCTTGATGGTGGCCAGATCCAGCACCTCGCACTGGATATCCTGCTCGGCCAGCAGGTTCGCCGCCCGCATCACCTCCTGAATGCAGGCCCCCCAGGCCACTACCGTGATATCCCGGCCCGGGCGCAGGGTGAAGCAGACATCCAGCGGCAGGCCGACACCATCATCCACCACCTCGGATTTCATCGAGCGATAGATGCGGTCCGGTTCGAAAAACATTACGGGATCCGGATCGCGGATGGCCGAGAGCAGCAGGCCATAGGCGCGTCTCGGGCTGGAGGGGATCACCACCCGTAACCCCGGAATATGGGCAAACAGCGCCTCGACGCTCTCGCTGTGATGTTCAGGCGAATGAATGCCCGCGCCATACGGGGAGCGATAGACGAGGGGACAGGAGAGGCGGCCACGGGTGCGGTTTCGCATCCGCGCCGCCTGACAGATGATCTGCTCCATCCCGGGGAAGATGAAACCCTGAAACTGGAACTCAGCCACCGGCTTGAGCCCCTGAGTGGCCATGCCGACCGCTACCCCGGCGATCAATCCCTCGGCCAGCGGCGTGTCGATCACTCGCTTGAAACCGAACTTGTCGCGCAGGCCAACCGTGGCGCGAAACACCCCGCCGTTGACCCCCACATCCTCGCCCAGTACCACCACATCCGGGTCGTGCTCCATCTCGTAGTGAAGGGCCATGTTGACCGCTTCCAGCAAACTGATCTCACTCATGGCCAACCTCCTGCTTCATCCCCTTGGCAATCACTCGCTCGCGCTGGGGCAAAAGTTCGGCGGGCAGGCTGGCATAGTGATAATCGAGCATCGCCTCCGGTGGCTGGGGCGCCATCGCCTCATAACGGGCGACCGCCTGTTCGACCTCTCGGGTAGCCTCCGCCAGAAGGCTCTGCTCCTGCTCTTCATCCCACCAGCCTTGGCTGTGCATAAACTGGCGCAGCCGCTTGACCGGCTCTTTCGCCCAGGCGGCCTCGACCTCGGCCCCGTCGCGATAGCGAGTGGCATCGTCGGCCGTGGTATGATCGCCGAGACGATAACTGACCGCCTCGATCAGGGTCGGCCCCTTGCCGCTGCGGACCCGTTCGACGGCACTGCGGGCAGCATCGTAGACCGCCACCACATCGTTGCCATCCACCTGCAGACTGCGCACCCCGGCGCCAATCCCCTTCTGGGCCAGCGTAGGAGCGCTCGATTGCAGCTTGCGTGGCACCGAGATGGCCCACTGGTTGTTGTTGACGATGATGACCATCGGCAGGTGCCAGACACCGGCGCAATTGAGCCCCTCCAGAAAATCCCCCTTGGAGGTGCCGCCGTCGCCGATGGTGACTACGGCGACGCGCGGTTGATTACGCAGTTTGAAGGCCGAGGCAATACCGCAGGCATGGGTGATCTGGGTGGCGATGGGGACGCAGATGGGGAGATCTTCAGAGGGAGTCCCATCTGGTTTGAGAAAATAACTGCCCCGCTCGTCACCGCCCCAATATTGCAGGTTTTTCTCCATCGGTACGCCCCGCACATAGAGGGTGGGCATGTCCCGATAGTAGGGGACGTAGACATCCTGCGGCTGCATGGCCAGACCAATGCCAATCCCCACGGCTTCTGCGCCGAGATGGGAGGGAAAAGTACCGAGTTTGCCGGTTCGTTGCAGCGCAATCGCTTTTTTGTCATAGCTGCGCACCATCACCATATTGCGGTAGAAAGTGTGCAGTATCGCCTTGTCCAGCCAGGTCGGTAAGGTGGCGACCGGGCACCCTTCCGCATCGAGGTAACGAAGGAAAGGGATGTCGACATGGGTCATAACTGGCTCCTTGCCGTTGTGAGCGTCACCGATGCTGGTGACACCTAGATGTAAATACCTTGTTAAATAAAAAGCAAAGGGATTTACTCAGGTAAGACCAGTAGAAACTTCTTTAAAGTAGCGAAGGAGCTGAATTTTCGGCGATGAGTGGCAAGGTATGCCGTAAATGGTGCAACTTTGCAGCGCTGAATGCAGGATGCAAAATGTGAAAAAGGGGAGCCTTGCTCCCCCATTGAGTTGTTTCAGTTAGCTGTTACTTCTGTCAGGGGTGACTCCAACCAGCAGTTACGCCAGCCAGTGTTGCAGCTGGCGGGCCATGCCAACTGGCAGCAAGTGAGCGCGACTCAACAAGCGGCTGCGCCAGGGATCGGCCAGCAAGGTGGGGCAAATTCGCATCTCCCGTCCCCGGTCAGCCACGCGCACCAACCGATCGATGAGGGTCTCCAGCGGCGGATGCGCTGGCCAGTGAGGATAGAGGTCGGCAGTCGCGGTCCCCGCCAGATCGCACACCCGCTCCTCTTCCTCATCTCCCTTCTCATCAACCATTGGCCAGGGGTGAAGCACCTGCAGCCAGCCCGGCCGTGCAGCCTCCAGCAACTGACCCAGCGTCGGCTGCGCAAAATGGGGATCCCCTGCGGCTTTGAGCAGATGACGCGCCCCCGCCAGCACCACCACGCCGTGGGCGGGAAGTGCAAGAAGATCGTCAGCCAGCGCCTGATCCCGCCCCCTGTTGTGCTGCTGCCAGCGCTCCGGACTCATCTCCTCCCACTCGAATGAGGGCTCGCAGAGATGCACCCGCAGCCGCATATGTTCAGGGCGCGCCAGATTGCTCTGGCGCAGGGCGGCAAAGAAGGCCGGAAACTCGGGGGCCATCCAGGCGGGAAAGGCGCAGGAGTCGAGCCAGACCGGATAGAGCCGTGCCAGCGTCAGCGGCTCACCCTGCCAGCTATCCTCCCCCGCCAACCAGGCATCGAGCAAGCCTTGATGGCGGCGGTTGCCGCACTCCAGCACCAGATCGGTCATGACTCCCCAAAGCGCCGGATCACACAGCCAGGCGTGCTGGCGCCGGATAAAATCCGGTTGCCAGTGCGGCTCCCCCAGCCCTACCAGCTTGCCCGCCTGCAAGGCTTCCCGGATGGCGGCAACCGGGGTCATGCGTCCCCCTCCTGCCGGATGTGCGGTTGCTGCCCGACCCCATCGACCCGCTCACAAATAAGGGCGCCGATCTTTGCCAGCCAGTCGGAATGCACCATCTCCTGATGCAGGCAGGGGAAACGCTCATAGCGGATTTCCCCTTTTGTCAGCGGCTCCCAACCACGTCCATCCAGCCAGGGCTGGCGGGAGGCTGACGCTTCGATAAAGATCACCTCCCCGTGGTAGCAGTAGTCGACCGGCTCACGGATCAGCCGGTTGTTGTGGCCCACCAGCTCAATCATGGCGCTCACCACCTGCTCGTCGAGCATGGCCAGCGCACTCCCCTCTGCCCCCAGTCGGGCCACCACGTCGTCGCGAGTGAGGGAGTCCAGCGCATCGTCCGCAACCGCAATGCCTCCCATCCGCAGCAGCGCATCGAGCATCCGCTGCTCGTCGGGCAACGGCTGGGTTTGCCACTGCTGACAGGGGTAGGCATCGAGCAGCAGCACCATGGCCACCTCTTGTCCCTGCTCTTGCAGCATGGCGGCCATCCGGTGCACCAGCATGCCCCCGAGTGACCAGCCGAGCAGCCAGTAGGGCCCCTCGATCTGCTGACAACGCAGCTCGGTCACATAGTCGAGGGCCAGCTCGTCGAAGCTGGCAGGCAGAGGTGCATCCGGCTGGCAGAGCGCTCGCGCCTGCAGGGCATAGACCGCCATGTCGGTCGGTAGATGGGGCACCAGCGGCGCATAACACCAGCCGAGCCCGCCAGCGGGGTGGACACAAAAGAGAGTGCGGCCTGATGCGCCCGACTGCGCACCGGGCGCACGCAAGGGCAACAGCATGGGCATGGCCTCCCGCTCGCCGCCAAGACGGCGCGCCAGCTGGGCGGGGCTCGGCGCTTCGAACAGACTGGCCAAAGTAAGCGCCTGTCCGGTCGACTCTTCAATGCGCACCACCAGCTGCGCCGCCAGCAGGGAGTGGCCGCCGAGGGCAAAGAAGTTATCGTCGGCGCCGACCCGCGCCAGCCCCAGTATCTCGGCGAAGAGGCGACAGAGCCGCTCCTCCAGCAAGGTTTTCGGCAGTGACTGACCCACCGCCGACGCCATATCGGGCAGCGGCAACCCCTTGCGATCCAGCTTGCCATTGGGGGTGAGGGGCAGCTCAGCCAGGTTTACCAGGAGCCCCGGCACCATGTAATCGGGCAGCGCGGCGCCAAGGGCGGGTGCCAACTCGGCCAGCGTCAACTCTCTGCTATCTGCGGCCACTACGTAGGCCACCAGACGGCGATCGCCGGGGGCAAATTCGGGGGCCAGCACCACCGCTTGCTCCACTCGGGAATGGCGCAGCAGCACCTGCTCGATCTCCTCCAGTTCGATGCGCTGGCCGCGGATCTTCACCTGAAAATCGAGGCGCCCCAGATACTCGATGGCGCCATCCTCGCGCCAGGCGGCCAGATCGCCACTGCGATAGAGCCGTCCCGCCCCGAAGGGGTTGGCAATAAAGCGCTCGGCGGTGAGCTCGGGCTGGCCAAAGTAGCCCTCCGCCACCTGCACGCCGCCGATCCAGAGCTCGCCCGCCACACCGGGCGGCACCGGCTGCAACCAGGGGTCGAGAATGTGGATGCTGGTATTCCAGACCGGATAACCGATGGGCACGCTGGTCACCGCCTCGTCTGCCCGGCAGGGATACCAGGTGACATCCACCGCCGCCTCGGTCGGGCCATAGAGGTTGTGCAGGGGGGCTGAAAATGTTCCATACCAGCGTTGCACCAGATCGGCGGGCTGCGCCTCGCCGGAGCAGAAGACCTGCCGCAGTGACCTGCAACATGCAGGCTCGGCTTGTGCGACGAAGATCTGCAGCATGGAGGGGACAAAGTGCAAGGTGGTGATCCCGGCCTGTTCAATCAGCTCGGCAAGGTAGGCGGGATCCTTGTGGCCGCCCGGTTTGGCGAGCACCAGCCGCGCCCCGGTCATAAAGGGCCAGAAAAACTCCCAGATGGAGACATCGAAACCGGCCGGGGTCTTTTGCAGCACCCGATCCGCCGGGCCGATGGGATACATGTGCTGCATCCAGAGCAGCCGGTTAACGATGGCGCCATGGCTCACCACTACCCCTTTGGGCCGACCGGTCGAGCCGGAGGTGTAGATGATGTAGGCCGCATCTTCCGGTTTGGGGGCTGGCAGCTCACAAGGTGCTGTCGTTGCCAACTCTACCGCCGCCAGCTGCTCTGCCACACCGGGGGCATCGAGGCAGACAAGTGGCGCTGCCACGTCGAGCGGCATCTGAAGCGTATGGCTGGTCAACACCAGCGCAGGATCGCTGCTGGCGAGAATGTAGCCGATCCGCTCCTCCGGATAGTCAGGGTCAACGGGCACGTAGACGGCACCCACCGCCATGATGGCCTGCTGGGCGAGGATAAGCTCGGGAGAGCGCGGGATCACCACCGCCACCCGACAACCGGGACCCACGCCCCTTCCCGCCAGATAGCTGGTCAGCTGGCGGGTACGCTGACGCAGCTCGGCCACACTCCAGCGCTCGGCGCCACACTCCAGCGCGATGGCGCTCTGATCTGCCGCCGCCAGCCCCTCGGCCAGCAGTGAGCTCAGAGTGGTGGTCGGCAACGGATGGTCGGTTTGGTTCCAGCGCGCCAGCTCAGCCTGCTCGCAAGGCAGCAGCAGCGGCAAACGCACCGCTTCGGCCTCGTCACCCGCCTCACTCCAGGCGGCCAGATAGGCGACCAGCCGGGCCAGATGACGTTCACTCTCCTGTTGGCTGAAGCGCCCCTGATGTGCTTCGAGGGTCAGGGTGATGGCACCAGCCTCCTCGGCAAAGTAGAAGGCGCACTCCTCCACCGGCCCCGCTGCCAGCACCTGCACCTCGCCACGAACCAGGTTGTGTCCTTCACCAAGGCTGAGGGTGCGGGCAAAGGGCATCAGGTTGACCTGAGGGCCAAACAGCGGCTGGCCCGGCTGACGCTGCTGCAACCACTCCTGACGGCAGCCCTGATGACGGCGCAGGGCGGCAAATTGCCGCTCGACCTGTGCCAGCCACTCCTCTACCCGGCAGGTGCCGCTCAGCTCGATGCGCAGGGGCACCACATTGACCTTCATGCAGGGGGTATCGGCCGCCGCTGAGCCCAGCCGCCCCATCAGCGGAATACCCAGCACTACCTCGCCAGCACCGCTCATCCGCTGCACATAGCTGGCCACTGCTGCCAGCAGCAGGCTGTAGGGGTGACAGGCCGAACGACTCGCCCGTGCCACCAGTGCCTGCCACTGGCGGCCAGAAAGGCGCTGTTCAAGACGATAGGTGGGGCCCGGCCCTTGCGCCGGACGGCGGGAGAGCGACGCCGGATTCTCCACCCCGGCCAGCTGCTGCACGAAGAAATCGCGATCCCGCGCGGCGCGTGGCGAATCCTGATAGGCCGCCTCTTCAGCCAGCAACTCCTGCTGGGATGCATAACGGCAGGGTACAGGCTGCTCGCCGGCACAGAGCGCCTCATACCAATTTGCCACACGCTGGCAGAGCAGGCTCAGGCCAAAGCCGTCGATGGCGATATGGTGCACGGCAATAAACCAGGCCCACCGCCCTTCACCAAGGCGATAGAGGGTGGTGGCAAACAGCGGCCCCCCGGCCAGATTGAAGGGGACGGTCAGCTGCGCACGCATCTCGGCCTGCGCGGCTGCGAGCGGGTCGGCTTCACTGCGCAGATCCCGCTCTGCCAGCTGCCAGCAGGCGGGGTTGGCCACCATCTGCGGGCCATCAGCAGTGGCCACAAAGGCGCAGTGCAGACCGGGGATCTCGTCGATGGTCTGGCGCACCGCGCGGGTGAAGTGATGGGGAGCCAGCGTCCCCTCCAGCAACCAGTACTCGCCGGTATTGCAGGCGGGGCTCTGCGGGTATTTTTGCTGGGCAAACCAGATGCCCGCCTGAGCCGTGGTAAGCGGCCAGCGCGGCAGCTCACCACGCTGGTGAGTGGCGCGCATCGCCATTGTCTGTTCCATGGGAATGTCCTTGCGCAAACATCGAGCGGGCAGCGACTTGCCCCTGCCCGCATGGCTGAAAAGCGAGGAGGCCAGGCCTCCTCCATAAAGTAGAGTGTCACGCCTGCCAGACCGGCAGCGCGCGGGCTAGACCCCCAATGTGGCACCGCCATCGACCACCAGATCCTGCAGGGTGATATGGCTGGCGGCATCGGAGGCGAGAAACAGCACGCAAGCAGCCACCTCGTCGGGGGTCCCAAGTTTGCCAAGGGGGATCCCCAGCTTGAACTGCCCGGGCAGACCCGCGATGGTGCGCAGTTCCCCTTCGCGCAGTTCCCCCTCCTGCCACATGCCGTACAGCATGGGGGTACGGGTCGAGCCCGGTGACACCAGATTGCAGCGCACGCCGTAGGGAGCAAGTTCCAGCCCTGCCGTTTGGGTGAGACTGGCCAGCGCCGCCTTGGAGGCGCCATAGATGCCCATCCCCACTCGTGGCACCCGACCGGCATTGGAGGAGACATTGACGATGGCGCCCCTGCGCCGTCCCTGAAACCAGGGGGTCAGGGCCCGCATCAGGTAGAAGGGGGCGAAGGTATTGATGGCGAAGGTGCGTTGCAAGAGGGCGTCATCCACCTCATCGATCCTGCCGGTCGCCAGTACGCCAGCGACATTGACCAGCACATCGGGCCCCAGCCCCTCGTCCAGCAGCTGTTCGCAGCAGCGGGTCACAGCCTCGCTGTCGCTCACATCGATCACCACCCCCTTCACGTTGCCGGGCAGCGCCTCGGCCAGTTGCAGATCGAACGCCACCACGCTGGCCCCCGCCTCGGCAAAGGTGCGAGCCACCGCATGGCCAATTCCCTGCGCCGCGCCGGTCACCCAGACGGTTCTGCCTTGCCACTCGCTCATGGGGTGCACTCCGGTTCGCTGATGTGCTCTTCGTTGACCTGATAAGCCGTGTTCTGACTGACATTAAGCTGACGGGAGAGGAGCGCCCACCAGTGAGCCAGGGTCGGCGTACGGGCCAGCTCGGCCAGCTCCACCACCAGCCCCTGCTGACGCCACTCTTCCACCAGCCCCATCACCGCCAGCGAGTCGAGGCCGTAGTCGAGCAGATTGTCATCATCGGTGGGCTGCTCCTGCTGCATCTCGGCGGGCAGCCGCGCCAACACCTGAGCACGCAGCGACTCGCGAGTCAGGGGGCGTTTGCTGGCCGCCATCACCTCGGCCACGGTAATCACCCGACCGGCATTGCGGCTGACGTAGGAGAGCGCCAGCAGATGATCCTCGCGGGAGAAGTCGGCGATGGCATCTGCCACCAGGAAGGGGCGGATATCGCGCATAAACGCATCGACCGCCGTCTGCATCACCCCGATATGGCCATAGATGCCGCAGATCACCAGCTGATCCCGCCCCCATCCGGCCATCAGTTCGGCCAGCGGTGAGCGGCAAAAAGCGCTGTAGCGCCACTTGGTCAGCACCGTATCCTGCGGCTCGGGCGCCAGCGCAGGAACGATGGGTTGGCGCTCCGGCGCACGGGTCAGCCCCGGTCCCCACATGTCATTGAGCAGCGCCCGATCGGCCTGACTCTGTTCGGCGGGCTGGGCGGTGTAGACCACCGGCATGCCGAGGGCACGCGCCTGACGGATCAGGGTGGCGATATGGTCGATGACCTGATTGATTAGCGGATTGTCCGGCCCGTAGAAGTCGACGAAATAGTGCTGCATATCGTGGACCAGCAAGGCGGCGCGGCCCGGTTCGAAGGGCCAGTTCACCCGCCCGGTGGGCAGATCCTCAGCGGTGGGCAGCGGATAGGCGGCGAGGGATTGAATGGTCATGCACACTCCTTGGCGAGCTGCTCGCGCAGCGTCTGTTTGTCTATCTTGCCGACCGGGGTGTGGGGCAGTTGCTCCACCAGCACCAAGCGATCGGGCAGTTTGTAATCGGCCACCCCCTGCTCGCGCAGGAAACGGCGCAAGCGGGGCAGATTGAGGGGCTCGCGGCACATCAAAAAGGCGCAGCTGCGCTCCCCGAGCATGGGATCGGGCATGGCGACCAGTGCCGCCTGCCGCACCTCCGGGTGGGTCAGCAGCAGCTCTTCAATCTCGAGGGCGTCGATCTTCTCCCCGCCCCGGTTGATCTGATCCTTGTTGCGCCCCACCACCATCAGATGACCGCTGGGCAAGCGGCAGACCAGATCGCCGGTGCAGTAGAAACCGTCCCGGTCAAAAGCCCGCTGATTGTGGGCATCAGCCTTGAAGTAGCCGCGAAAGGTGTAGGGGCCACGCGTCCAGAGCTCGCCGCACTCGCCATCGGGCAAGGGGCGTCCGTCTCTGCCTCGCACCTCCACCTCATCGCCCGGGCTCATCGGGCGGCCCTGGGTATTGACGATGTGCCACTGGTCATCCTCGATGCGGGTGTAGTTGACCAGCCCCTCGGCCATGCCGAACACCTGCTGCAGGCGGCAACCAAGGCGGCTCGCTACCGCCTCGGCATGAGCCGGGCTGAGGCGCGCGCCGCCCACCTGCACACACTCCAGAGAGGTCTGCGGATAGTGGCTGGCCGCCTCCAGCCAGAGCGCCAGAGCCGGTGGCACCAGTGCCGCCCAGTTGACCTGATGGCGCTGCACCAGCGGCAGACAGGTTGCTGCAGAGGGATCCTTTGCCAACACCACGCAGCCACCGGCATAAAACACCCCGAGTGCGCCGGGGGAGCTCAGGGGAAAATTGTGGGGCGCAGGCAGGGCACAGAGATAGATCACCCGCTCATCCCAGCCGCACACCGCTACGCTCTGGCGCACGCTGTAGCCATAGTCATCGTGGGTACGGGGGATCAGTTTGGGGGTGCCGGTGCTGCCGCCGGAGAGCTGGAAAAAAGCGACTTGATCGGCCGGGGTAGGAGTTGGCGCGATAGCCGTCAGCAGCGAACCATCAGCACGGGCTATCGGGTCAGGCTGACACCATGCAAATCCTGACTGAAGATCGGAGCCTTCTGCCTGCTCGAACAGCAGTGTCTGGCAAGAAGGCGATACCAGCTCATCAAGGGCCGCCAAGCTCCCCGCTTCATCGGCAAAGCCGGGATGGGAGGGGCTGAGTACCAGCAAGGCGGGCTCAATTTGGCGGGCAAAGGCCACCAGCTCGCGCCGCTGATGACTGTAGAGGGCGTGCACCGCCACTACGCCGCAGCGGATCAGGGCAAACCAGCAGATATAGAACTCGGTGCAGTTGGGCAACTGCACCAGCGCACTATCGCCATGGCCCAGCCCGCGCGCCGCCAACCGCACTGCCAGCGCATCAACCTCACGTTTTAACTGGCCATAACTGAGAGTGCGTTCACCGCAGATCAGGGCCGTGCGCTCGGGATAACGTTCGGCGGAGTCATCGAGCAGGGCGGTGAGCGGTTGCCCGCGCCACCACCCTTGCGCACGGTAGTGGGCTGCCAGCTCGGCGGGCCAGGGGGTAAAGGGCACCAGCGGCTTCATGCAGTTACCTCCGGCTCCCGGCTCTCGAGGCCAAACGCCCGCAGCATGGTGCCAAGCTTGGCGGCGGTCTCTTGCCACTCAGCTTCCGGCGAAGAGCCCACCACTACCCCGGCGCCGGCATAGAGCCGCAGCTGCTTGCCGGCCAGCACGCCACAGCGAATGGTGACTACCCACTCGCCATTGCCATCGGCATCCATCCAACCAACGGCGCCGCAGTAGAAGCGGCGATCGTACCCCTCAAGCCGGGCGATGGCCTGACGCGCTGCCGAGAGCGGCGTGCCGCATACCGCTGGTGTCGGGTGCAGCGCCAGCGCCAGTGCCAGCACGGGAGATGGCTCATGGAGCCGTCCGGCGATGCGGGTCGAGAGGTGCCACATGGTAGGGGTCGCGATCACCTGCGGCTCCGCGGGCACATCCAGCTCGCGGCAGAAGGGAGCGAGGGCCGCAGCAACCGCATCGGCCACCAGCGCATGTTCATAGCGATCTTTTTGCGCCCCAAGCAGTTCGGCACTGGCCGCATGTTGATCAGGAAACGCGTGGCGCGGACGGGAACCCGCCAGCGGATTGCTCACCACCGCCATCTCGCTGCGCGATACCAGCAGCTCGGGGCTCGCACCAAGCAGGGTCTCCCCATCCGGCAGCGGGATCTGGAACACATAGGCGCCCGGATTCTGGGCCAGCAGAGAGCCATAGGCGTGTGCGGGGGAGGTCTGCTCTGCGCTCTGCACGTCGATGGCGCGTGACAACACCACTTTCTCGAGTTGCCCCTCGCTGAACTGCTGCAACGCTGCCCGCACCGCCCCCTGATAGTGGGCGGAGCTGGTCACTTCGCTCACCTCGCCATGGAGCTGGCAACAGCTGGCGGGCAACAGCGCATCCCTTGCGACCCACTGCGATTGCGCCGGGATCACCAGATGCCAGGGAGATTGGGTATCAAACGGAATGGCGCCGATGGCGATGGGATTGACCATCCCCTGCTGGCGCAACTGACGCAGATGGGCGAGCAGCTTCTCCGGCGGGATGCCGGTAAAACTGTCGTGGATACCGGAGGCGACCAGTACCCTGTCACCGCTGGCAAAACAGCACACTTTATCCAGCCCGACCGCTGTGGCGGGCCACTCTCCTTCCAGTGCATGGTCACACATGACGGTGCTACTCCTTGGAATGAATCACTGCCTGACACGACTTAAAGTGAGCCATTTGACTCACCAGATATCAGGGTGAACGGCATCCTAACAAGGAGCGAAAAAACGATCAATACAAATGAGAATCAATTTCATTAACTTCTTTTTAGTCAAAAGAGAGTGACGAACGAAACTGAGCTTCGCCGATAAAAAAGAGTTGCGATCGGAGCAAATTAAATTTGATAATGATAACGCTTATCATTTGAATGTTATGGAAGATGTAAATAATGAAATCCTCAACCTCCCGTTTTATTGCTCCCAGCCTGCTGGCCACCACCATCGTCACTCTGCTGACCCAGCAAGCGATCGCCGCCAGCAACGCCCCTCAAGTCGATGAGGTGATCACCGTCACCACCACGGCGCACAATACCCGCTCGGCGCCAGCCTCTATCTCTGTCATCACGGCCGAACAGATCGCCGCAGCGCCCGTCAATGACCTTGCCGACCTGCTGCGCCACGAAGTGGGCATTCAGGCTGAAGCTGACACCAATGGCCGCAGCGATATCGGTATTCGCGGCATGTCCGGCAAGTACACCCTGGTACTGGTGGATGGCAAACGCCTCTCCTCCTCCAATGCCCTGTGGCGCGGCGGCAACTTCGACAACACTCCCGTGCCCCTTGGCATGATCCAGCGGGTCGAGGTGATCCGTGGCCCCATGTCGGCACTTTATGGCTCCGATGCCATCGGTGGTGTCATCAACATCATCACCAAGCAGCCGGGCAAAACCTGGCAAGGGGCGGCCGATGCCGACTTCAAAGCCATCGAGGGCAAGGATGGCGGCGATCAGCACAGAACCAACCTGGGCTTTACCGGCCCGCTGACCGACAACCTGCTGATCCGGATGAACGGCGAGGTGTATGACCGTCAAGCCTGGACCCCCACCGAAGCTGCTGACGGCATCCCCCTTATCGAAGCCAAACAGACCCGCAACTTCGCCTCCACCCTCAGCTGGCTGGTGGATGAGCAGCAGCGCTTCGAGCTGGATTACCTCTACAACCAGGATGAGCGGCCTCTCGATATCTTCCGTAAAACCGGCAACAAGGTGCACAGCCGCCAGCAGCAAAACGATCGCAACCTGTTTGGTCTGACCCACAAGGGGAACTGGAGCTGGGGTGACACCACCGTCATGGCCAACTATGAAAGCTCCCAGATCGATGATTTCAATACCAGCTACTCGGCCCCGCAGCAGCGCGAACTGGAAGAGAACACCTTGACCCTCAAGGGCTACACCAACCTGGCGCTGGCCAACCACTACCTGACCCTGGGTGGTGAATATCTGGATCGGGAGCTGGTGGATGCGGTGAGCTACAAGGATATCGGCGGCAAGGAGAGTCACTCTCAGGAGGCGCTGTTCGCTCAGGACGAAATTGGCCTGACCGACAGCCTGACCTTCACGCTGGGCGGCCGTTACGATCACCACGAGATCTACGGCAGCCACTTCACCCCGCGCGGCTATCTGGTCTATGAGATGAACGATGTGGTGACCGTCAAGGGCGGGGTCAGCCAAGCCTTCAAGGCTCCGGCACCACACCAGTACTCCAACGGCTACAGCATCGAGAGCTGCGGCGGCAGCTGCCGCATCTATGGCAGCGACAAGGTCAAGCCGGAAACCAGCACCAACTACGAGCTGGGTGTCATCGCAGGAGAAGGGATCTGGGAAACCAGCGCTACCCTCTTCTACTCCGACATCGACGACATGCTCACCTTCAAGCAGTTGCCGAACTCCACTGACCGCACCTGGTACAACCTGGAGAAAGCCACCACCAAGGGGCTGGAGCTGACCGGCAAGCTCGATCTGACCGACAATATCAACCTTGGCGCCAACTACACCTACCTCAAGGCGGAAGGCGATCAGGGTCAGGCACTGCCCGAGCGGCCGGAGCACAAGGCCAATGCCAAGATCACCTGGCAGGCCACCGAGCGGGTCAATGCCTTCGTTGGCACCACCTACACCGGCACCCAGTTTGCCGAGCAGACCGTCAACAAGGTTGTCGTACTGCACAAGCTGCCCAGCTATCAGACCTTCGATCTCGGTACCGGCTTCAAGGTCACCGAGAACTTTGACCTGCGACTGGGGATCAACAACCTGACCGACGTGCGCCTGCAAGAGAAAGATACTGTCTTCCAGAACGTCGAACCGGGTCGCAGCTACTACGTCAGCGGCTCAGCCCGCTTCTAAGGTAGCCAAGGTCGATATAACAGAGCGCGGGCCCATGCCCGCGCTCTGTTAACCAAGAAAATAAGGGGAAGATCCCCACTGGACAGCAAAGAGCATGCAGATTTCCATTTTCATCAGGATCGCTCATGTTCACCTCACTTCTGAATGCTTCACCCCTTGCCACCCTGCCCACCCCTGACGAGATGTTAAAGGCCAGACCCTGTCCGGCACGGCTCGCTCGCCAGATCGCTCGCAGCCGCCAGCAAGCCCGCCATATTCTGCAGGGAGAGGATGATCGCCTGCTGCTGGTGATCGGCCCCTGCTCCATTCACGATCCGGCAGCCGCCCGCGACTATGGTGGCCGGCTCGCTGAACTGCAGGGCCAATACGGGGAGCAGCTGCAACTGGTGATGCGCACCTATTTCGAAAAGCCGCGCACGACGCTCGGCTGGAAAGGATTTATCTTCGATCCCGACCTCGATGGCAGCGATCAACTGGAAAAGGGACTAACCCAGGCTCGGGAGTTACTGTTGGCACTTGGACAGGAAGGGCTCGCCTGTGCCACCGAATTTCTCGATCTCACCAGCATGCTCTATCTGGGCGATCTCATCAGCTGGGGTGCCATTGGCGCCCGCACCACCGAATCCCAGCTCCACCGCCAACTGGCCTCCGCCCTCCCCTGCCCCATCGGTTTTAAAAACGGCACCGACGGCAATATCCGGATCGCGGTAGAGGCGATCCTCGCCAGCCGAGCGGCCCACCTCTATACCCAGCCTTCCGGTAATGGCCAGCTGGCACTGGTGCGCAGCCATGGCAACCCCGACTGCCACCTGATCCTGCGCGGTGGCCGCCAGCCCAACTATCAGAGCTGTCATGTGGCAGAGGCTGGCGACTTGCTGCGCCAGCATCATCTGTCACTCCGGCTGATGATCGATTGCAGCCACGGCAACAGCCAGAAGCAGCATGCCCGCCAGCTGCTGGTTGCCCGTGACATTGCCGACCAGCTGGGTGCTGGTAGCCATGCCATCGCCGCCATCATGGTGGAAAGTTTTATCTGCGAAGGGCATCAGGATATCGGCAGCAAACCGCTACGCTACGGCCAGTCGATCACCGATAGCTGCATCGGCTGGGAACAGACAAGGCAACTGCTCGATATGGTGGCAGAAGGGGTGGAGGCGCGCCGTCAACAGCGGATCGCCCTGGCGGGATAAATAGCGGATTAGAGAGACAACGCAGAAAAGAGTGTGGCCCCGATGGGGCCACCTTGTTGTTCACTGTTTGACGCACATCAGGCGACTGACTCACGCTCCACCAGCTGGGCTTCAAACTTGAGCGCCAAGCCGTCCACCGGCTTGTGATCGAGCAGACGCAGTGCCAGCTCGGCTGCGCGGCTGCCCATCTCCTCGATGGGGTAGCGCACCGTGGTGAGCTTGGGATAGATGTAGCGGGCGTAGGGGATATCGTCGAACCCCACCACCGATACCTGCTGCGGGATCTTGTAACCCCGCTCCAGCAGGCAAGAGATCGCCCCCGCCACCATGCCATCGTTGAAACCGAGCACGGCCGTGAACTCGACACCACGGGCCAGCAGTTCACTCATCGCCACATATCCGCCATTTTCGTCGGCATAGGCGCGGCTGACGAGAGCAGGATCAAAGGCGATCCCGGCTCTCGCCAGAGTTTGGGTGTAACCGGCCATCCGCTGCTGACCATCGACAAACTCTTCATCATCGGAGGTGATAAAGGCGATGTTGCGATGACCGGCATCCAGCAAGTGCTGGCACGCGGTGGTGATCCCCGCCTGGTTATCGAGCCAGACGCAGCGATCCTCAAAGCCCGGCACCTGACGGTTGATAAACACGATGGGAGTGGTACCCGCCGCCAGCTCGCTCAGCTCCTCGTCCGGAAGCGCCTTGCTGTGGAGGATCAGCGCATCGCACTGGCGCTGCAGCAGCGCCTGAATGGCGTGACGCTCGCGTGCGATATCGTGGTTGCCAGACATGACGATGGTGAACTTGTTGGCCTGATCGACCATGGTTTCGATGCCACGCATCATCTGGGCAAAGAAGGGGCCGCCGCAGAGGTCGCCAACCAGCACGCCAATGCAGTTGGAACGCTTGCTGACCAGTGCCTGGGCAAAACTGTTGGGTCGAAAATTCAGTTCCTTCATGGCCGCCAGTACGGCCTCACGCTTTTCCGGTGCTACCTGTGCCGTGTTGTTGATAACCCGCGACACGGTGGAGATAGACACATTTGCCAGCTGAGAAACGTCTTTAATCGTTGCCACTATCCATTCCTTTATTGTGGGGGAACCTGTCGGTGCCGACGCCCGAGTATACCCTGCGGCCTGATGCAATTCCCGGAGCCAGGTCACCAGGCATGTTTCCTTTGGTAACAAAACCTTACCCGATGATACCCGGCAGCAGGGAAATTTGAAAACAGGGGCCGGCTGGCGGCCCCCGACTCAATAGGCGTGATTGAGCTCCCGCTCTGACATGAAGCGCAGCGGCTGCTGCAGCTTGTGCTGATAAATGAGATCGAACGACAACACGTTTTGCACGTAGTTGCGGGTCTCCTTGTAGGGGATGCTCTCGACCCACACGTCCATCGGCTTGTTGTCACTCTGCTCTCGCCAGCGTTTTACCCGTCCCGGCCCGGCGTTGTAGGCGGCGGCCGCCAGGATCCGGTTGCCATCATAGACATCCAGCAAGCGCTTGAGATAGGCGCTCCCCAGACGAATATTCATCGTCGGATCAAACAGTTGCTGCTCGTTGCGATAGGGCACCCCCAGCTTGCCGGCAGTCTCTTTGGCAGTAGCAGGCATCAGTTGCATCAGACCGCGCGCCCCCACCGGCGACTGGGCCAGCGGATAGAGAGCACTCTCCTGACGGGAGATGGCGTAGAGCAAACTGGTGTTCATGGTACGCTCTTGAGCCATCTGGGAGAAGGTGCGCTTGAGCGGCAGCGGGAAGCGCAGGTCGAGGGCATCCCACGCTTCGGCGCGAATGCTGGCGAGAATGGCCAGCTCGTGCCAGCCCTGATTGAGGGCGATATGACCAAACTCGATGCGCTGGGCCACCGGATTGCGATCCATGTTGTGGATCCACTCCGAGCGGGCCGCCGCAATCTCGTTCATCGACAGCAGCTCGCGCACCCGCAACAGGAAGGGCCAGCGCTGACTGGCAGTGCGCCAGTCCGGTACATGCTTGACGCTCTGGTTCTTGATGCGATAGGGCACACCGGTGCGCTGGGCCGCCATGAAACCGTAGAAACCACGCAGGTTGGCAGTCTCCAGATAGAGATCCCGCGCCGGTTTTTGCTGCCCCTGCACTTCAAGGGAGCGCGCCATCCAGTAGCGCCAGCGATCCTCTTTCTGACGGGCCATCGGCATCATCTTCACCCAGCCGGAGAGGCCACGCCAATCCTGCTCCCAGATGGCCAGTCGCGCCCGCAGCTCGGTAATGTCGGGATCCGCCAGCTTTTTCACCGTGCTGTCGACCCAGCTGCGCTGGGCAATGGAGCGATCCAGCAGCAGGCGGCGGGCAATGGCACGCTCTACCGGTTTCACCTCAGCCTGGGTCAGGCCGAAACGGCTGCGAAACAGCGCAAGCTGGCGCAGCACCGACTCCGGCTCCTGATTGGCATAGCGGGTCAAACCGAGGGAGAGCAGCTTGCGGGAATAGGGATTGCTGCTGAAATAGGCCGGGTTCATCGCCTTGGCGGGCTGCTCAAACAGGGTCACCATCTGATCGCCATAGCTTTGCAAGCCGCTACCCAGGGTCGCGCCAAGGTGGCGGATCAGATTGGGGTTTTCCGCCTCGAACGCCAGCGTCATCCGCTGCCAGATCTTCTCCTGGGTTCGCTGACCGGATGCCTGCCACAGCTGGAACAGCGGGGAGCAGGCATCGGGACGGGATTGGCCGCTCATCCAGATCTTGCCCGCCCCCTGCAACGCCTCTTTCGGCTTGCCGGTGTAATAGAGCGCCTGATAGTGCATGCAGAGCAGGTCGGTGGAGCTCGGCTTGGCCGGATAGAAGCGCAGGAACTGCGACCACTGCTGGCTCTGGGCCAGATAGGTCAGATAGCTGCGCTCCAGCCGGTTGGACTGGGGGGTATCCCCATGCTGGCGGATAAAGCGGGTCACATCGTTGTAATCCGCCGCCCCCGGACGAAAGGCGAGCTGATAGTAATCGAGGTAAGGGAGCAGGGGGTAATGGGTCAAACGGGCACGAATTTGCTGGAAACGGGCCTGATCATTGGCCCGTACGGCGTCATACGCCTGACGGTAGAGCGTCTGGTCGGCAGTCTGCGCCATCAGGGTCGGCACAAACAGCGCCGACAAAACAATTCCCCATACAGCTTTCACTGAACATCTCCATTGAGGGCAATACACCGCCCGGTGGCGGTGGGTCTACTGCCTCTCATTCTACCCGTTGCCGGGCAGCGCTACAGCGGGGAGCAGGGACTATTTTTCTGACTCGCTCAGCTGCATTTCGCGCAGTTGCTCCGGTCTGGTCAGACGCTGTACATATTTCTCCAGATAGGGCACCGGCAGCGGCTTGGAGGCGAGATAGCCCTGATAGAAACTGCACCCCTGCGCCTTGAGAAACTCCAGTTGCTGACGGGACTCCACCCCTTCTGCCGTGACGTTGAACCCCATATGTCGCGCCATGGCGATCACCGCCTCGACGATGGCCATGTTGTCGCCATCTTTCGGGATGTCCTGAATGAAGGAGCGGTCGATCTTGAGCTCATCGGCAGGCAGCCGCTTGAGGTAGCTCAGAGAGGAGTAACCGGCGCCAAAATCGTCGATGGCAAAGCTGATGCCGAGCTCCTTGAGCTCGGTCATCTTGCTGATGGTGTCCTCGGCATGACCCAGCACCACGGATTCGGTGATCTCCAGATTGAGGCAGGCCGGATCCATGCCGGTTTGCGCCAACACATCGTGGATCCGCTCGACAAAATCGGTGGCATGGAACTGCTTGGCACTGACGTTGACCGAGATCTGCGGAATATGGATGCCGTTCTCCTCCCACAGCACATACTGGGCACACGCCTCGTGCAGCACCCAGTTGCCGATATCGACAATCAGGTCCGTCTCCTCGGCGATGGGGATAAACTCGGCCGGCGAGACCAGCGAGCGACCGGCCGGCTGCCAGCGAATGAGCGCCTCGACACCAATGATATCGCCGCCATCGACCATATGCTGGGGCTGATAGTAGAGGGTCAGCTCTTGCTGGCTGAGGGCGTTACGCAATTCGTTGTGAATGAGCAGACGGCGATCCGCCTGCTGCTGCATCGAGGCATCGAAGAAGCGACGGGTCTTGCGGCCAGCGGACTTGGCCTGATACATGGCGGTATCTGCCTGCTTGAGCAGATCATCGACCCCCTGCTCCCGATCCGGAAACAGGGTAATGCCGACACTGGCGCCGATGTGCAGCACCTGCCCCACATAGGTATAAGGCGCGGCAATCTCGGTGATAAGCCGTTCGGCAATGATATCGGCCTGCATCTCCGCCTGGGGCGGGCTCGCCGAGAGCGATGGCAGCAACAGTACAAACTCGTCACCGCCGAGGCGGGCCAGACAATCCCCCTGTCGCACCAGCCGTTTGAGACGGGCGGCGACCTCCTTGAGCAGCCAGTCACCGGTGGCGTGGCCGAGGGAGTCGTTGATGGTCTTGAAGTGATCGAGATCGATAAAGAGCAGCGCGCCAATCAAGCCATCGCGGGTCGCCTCGTTGAAGGTCTGCACCAGAGTCTCGTGGAGCTGACGGCGATTGGGCAATCCAGTCAGCTCGTCGTAATAGGCGAGATCCTGAATGCGTCGCTCGGCCGCCTTGCGCTCGGAGATATCCTCGAAGCAGATGACAAAGTGGCTGATCACCCCTTTTTCATCCTGCACCGGCGTCACTATCTCCCACTGGGGATAGGTGTGACCATCGACATGGCGACGCTGGGTCTCCCCCTGCCAGCGGCTGAGGGTATTGAGCTCGTAACCGAGCCCCCCCAGATTTGGCCAGAGATCCTCTTCCAGATGCAGGCCCAGCACCGACTGGCTGTCAAAGCCGGTGATCTGGCTGAAGGCGTTGTTGACCCGCAGGATCTTGAACCCCGGATCCGTAATGATGATCCCTTCGTGGGTCTCGAATGCAACGGCAGAGAGGCGCATCTGGGCATCTGATTGCAGGCGCTCCAGCTCGGCCACCATCCGTACCGAGAAGGTATTGAGCACCGAGGTGAGGTTGCTGGTATCTGCCGGGGCCGAATAGAGCAGCGCCAGATGGCCCAGAAGTTGGCCTCTGGCATCAAACAGCGGCTGACCATAATAAGTCTGCCCGGCCGCCAGCCAGGGTTGATACTCCTGCGACTCGTCGATCACCTCGAAACAGATGGCCCCTTGCTTGTAGAGCTCCTGACAGGGGGAGCCCGCCAGCGGATAGTCCTTCTGCGCCAGCCCGTCGGCGGCCAGCACTTTGACCCGGTCGGCACCGCACAACTCACCCACCCAGACCGCATCCACCTTGAGGATATGGGCCAGCTGGCTGACCAGGGTATTGAAGAAATCGAGCCCGGTGCGGGCAGAGAGCGCCTGCGCCAACTGGGTGAGCAGGGTGGTTTGCAGCAACGGCAAAGAGAGATTGAGAGAGGAGACCGCACTGTTGGCGGTATCAAGAGGGGCCAGCCAGCCACAGCAGATCTGCTGGGTGGGCACAAACTGGCCACTCCAGAGCACATGGTTGAGCTGCCCCTGATCATCTTTCAGATGACCGATGAACTGTTCAGGCAGATGTGATTCATGAAGCCGGACGAGAAAGTCGGCAAAGCCTGCCTCATCTTCCGGTAACAGGCGAGCGGCCCAGGGATGATTGCCCTCCCCTTGCCACTGCTGGTAGGCCCCCTGATCAGAGAGACTCCACTGATCATGTTGCCGATCGAAAAACCACATGACTTGCGTGGCCTGCTGCTTCATTTACCACTCCAACACAACAACCAACCACGTTTGATGTCCAATCAGGCATAGCAACGCCCCCTGCATCCGCTCATCAGATCAGAGGTTGCGAGGGAAGAGTACAAACATGCGATATCAAGCAGTGGAAACCGGACATGAGGTCGACACGAAGTGCTGCCAAGAAGGGACAGAAACGATCCTATTCCCGTCATACTGCCTGCCAGTTTCATGGAGCTCAAGCTGTTTTTGGCACGAAACCGGAAAAGATCACAATTTATAAGTTGCTGAATAGCCAAGGGAAGGTTATGTGACATAGATCACATTTCAATCTTTACCAATGAGTAATCTGAAGGTGAAGACACAAGCAAGTCGACCCGAAGGGGGCCAATATGAAAATCGAAATTACCAGCAAAATCATCGACATCACCCCGGCTATCCGCGAGCGCATCGAATCCCGTTTTGAAAAGCTCGAACGTCTTCAGGTGCCTCTCATCACACCCCATGTGATTGTTTCCAAAGAGCGTCTGATGTTCACTGTCGAAGCCAGTGCTGGCATCCCCAACGGCAAACTGTTTGCCCAGGCAGAGCATGAGGATCTCTACGCCGCCATCAACGAACTGGGGCAAAAACTGGAGCGCCAACTCAACCGTCACACCGAAAAGCCAATTGCCCGTCGTGCCAATGCCGCGCTCAAAGAGCAGCCGCAACCGGATGAAGCTGACGCTTGATAGCATGCCGCAAGGCTAAAAATTTCAAAGAGCATAAAGGCGGGGTCACCCGCCTTTTTGTTGCCTGTGATTTGCCGACAAGCACAGCATTACACCAGTGAACAGGCGCCATCAACTGAGCCAGTGCAACCGGGTATCCACCCCCTCTTGCAAACGGTCGAGGATCGGCAGCAATACCAGCGGATCTTCCTGCCTCGGCATATCGGCCAGCTTTCCTTGCAACCGCTCCCGCGCCAGCGGCGACAGGTTATCGTAGACAGCCTCATCCAGCAGCGGTTGTTTGACCGCCAGCGGCGATGTTTGCAGCGCCAGCCAGAGCCGCACATCCACCATGCTTCCCCCCTGTTGCAACCGCTCATTGATGGCACTGCAGTCACTCCCAACCCCTTCAGCCACCAGCACCTCTGCCGGTCTCAGGTCAAAGTGCAGACGCCAGTCACGGCTCTGGGGAGTGGCCGCCGGTTTGGCATCAAACCAGGGCTGCTCCTCCACCGCATCGGTCAGCAGGGCCAGATGCAACCGGAAATCCGCCCGATCGCCATGCTGCAGGTCACGGTTGAGGCGCTGCCCCAACTGGCCCTCATCGACGAGCAGGTGATTACGGATTGAACTGGGCAGCATGAGATAACTCTCGAAAATGGCGATTTCACTGGTTATCGGCCACAAATCCAATTCTTTTAATGGAAAAATCCTGCTTGGGGGTTCACAAAACCGGAAGATCTGTTAGTATGCGCCTCGTACTTGTGGAGGGGTTCCCGAGCGGCCAAAGGGATCAGACTGTAAATCTGACGGCTCTGCCTTCGAAGGTTCGAATCCTTCTCCCTCCACCATTTCAAGTGCGACAAGTTGAAAGCAATACCCCGTGGAGGGGTTCCCGAGCGGCCAAAGGGATCAGACTGTAAATCTGACGGCTCTGCCTTCGAAGGTTCGAATCCTTCTCCCTCCACCATCATTCAGAAAACCCGGCCTAGCGCCGGGTTTTCGCATTTCTGGTCTGCCCAATCCGTTATTCCTCTGCACTCCAGTCCCTTATCGCCGTTTGTCTGCTACCGATCGCGCAATAAAAAAACGGGAGGCGTGCGCCTCCCGTTTACGTTCATATCAGCCCTGTTACGGGATGAAGCGTTACAGAGTAAAGCGATAGAAGATATCGACCGCCTGAGCCACCCCGCTCATCGCCTGCAGATAGAGCCGTGGCAATACCTCGTAGCGCAGCTTGAATTCGGCGATGGGGCTGAAAACCCCGACCCCGTACTGGAACTGCAAGCCCGGCAGCAGATAGGCCGACAGCGTCACCTGGGTGTTGTCGCCACTGCCCGCCGTATCGAGGGAGACATCGCTCATCCCGAGCGACTCGCCGATACTCGACACCACACCGTTGGCCTGACTCACCGCACCGGCCACCAGCAGACCGTTGAAACCGCCATCCTCACCGCCGGTCTGCAACCCTTTGCCGCGCAGCAGATAGGAGAGCTGTTCCGACTGCGCCATCTGCGGCTCGGAGTAGACAGTGATCTCCGGCTTGCTGGCAGGGCCGGTCACCCGCACCCCGACCGTCACCTGACCTTCTATGGTATCGGGATCCCGGTTGGCCTCGATGTTGAGGAACGGCCGATCCAGCGGACCGGAGAAGAGGATCCGCCCCTCCTTGATGATGAGGTTCTGACCGTAAGCCTTGAAGCGGCCGTTGGTCAGCACCAGCTGGCCGTTGCCTGCCAGCGGCTTCTCGGGATCCTGACGGATATTGAGGCCACCGGAGACATCGGTCTTCAACCCCATGGCATCAAGCTTCACATCGTTGCCAAGGCGGATCGCCACCTTCATCGCCAGCGGCAGACTTGCCTGCTTGGGAGCAGGGGGCAGATCGTCATAGACCACGGTCACATCGTCTGAGACCGCCACCGCCGAATCCGGCAGGCTCTTGACCAGAATACGTGCCCAGGGAATATCCACCTGACCGGTAATGCGGGTCTCCTCACCCAGCGACACCGCGATATCGGGAGAGACTCTGACCCGGCCCATGCCCGGATATTGCGCCTCCAGATCCTTACCCTGAATGGTGAGGCTGCCGCTGACCGGCATCTTGGCCCAGCTGAGCCAGCCGCCCAACGCCAGCGGTCCCTTGCCCACCAGCATGGAGCCATCGAGCTCGGCGCGGTTGCCTTCGATCTTGAGGCGGGTCACCAGCTTGGTCAGGGTCACCATGTCGGAGTGGGTCTGCACTTCACCGTCACGCAGGTTGAGCTGGCCAAACAGCAGGGGCGCCCCCAGGGTGCCGTCGAAGCGGGCATCGGCGGAGATGATCCCTTGCAGGGAGCGCACCTCAGGGATGAGCGGCGCAAAGGTATTGAGCTTGAGATCATCAAACTTGAGCTGACCACCGAGCAGACCGCGACCGGCGGGCTCCTTGATCAGCAGATCGGTATCGATATTGCCGATCTGTTTGGAGGCAAAATCGAGGCGAATGGCCGCCTGCTGCCGCTCGAAATCAAGGGCCAGAGCCAGCTGCTGATAGTCGGTCTTGAGGCCATCGGCCACAAAAGTGCCCGGCGTGGTACGCACCACCGCATGCAAGGTAGGCTGATTGCCACGCCAGCTGGCACGCCCATCGGCCGTGAGCATCGCCTGCCAGCGGAAGTTGTCCGGCAACCAGGGGCGTAGCCGCTTGAGATCAAACTCGCTCAGGGCAAACTCCAGGGTGCCCTGGGCAGCGGAGACCTGACTCCCCTTGACGCAGAGGCTGGCCCCCTGGGAGCCGAGGCAAAGATCCCCCATCGCCAGCCGCTGACGCGGCAGATCGAGATCCAGTGCCCAGGGGGAGCTCAAGTCCCAACGGCGCAGCGGAGTTTTCAGCCGCAACTCGGAGAGCGCCCCGCGCCAGTGATCCCCGCGCACGCCGCCACCCAGTTTGAGGTTGGCGGCAACAGGGTCACCCTTCATGGTCAGGGTCAACAGATGCTGACTGATATCGCCGCTGAGGTTCAGGGCCAGCTGGCTGAGCTTGGTTTCGCCCTGTTTCAGCTGCGCCACCAACAACGCGAGCTCACCGGCCGGTTTGGCGCCGATCACCACATTGCCCTTGAGACTAATGCCCTTCAGGTCGGTGCCGGCATAGTAGAGCCGCTCGGAGGCGAGATCCGCATCGATTTTTGGCGTCTGCTGATTGCCACTGACCTTCACCTGCCCCTTGATATCCCCTTTCAGGCCGGGATAGATGCCCCCCAGCTGGGGAGCCTGCAGGTTGGCATCAAGCCTCCACTGGGCGCTGCTGATACTGCCCTTGGCCTGCAACTGGTTCGGGCCACTTTGCAGCGAGAGCGCCGGGATCTGCCACTCCATCTTGTCGTTGCCGCTGAGCTCCCCCTTGAGGGCCAGCGGGTACTGGTTGAGCTTGCCATCCACCTTGAGCTTGGGCAGTTTCAGCTCCCAGTGGCCCGCTTCGTTCATCACGAAACGGCTCTCCAGCTCACCGGCCAGCGTCCCTTTCAGCTCAGGCAGCAGCTCGGCCGGATTGATCCCCTTGAACAGGGTGGTTCCCTGCCACTCGATCCCCTTGTTCCAGGCGAGCTTGCCATCGAGCTTCAATTCCCCCTTGAGGGCATTGAGCTGCAAGGCGATCTTGCTGAGCCGCTCCAGATCCCCCTTCCCGTCCAGCGCAAGCTTGAAGGGGGGGACATCGGTCCCCTTGCCGGAGGTATTGAGGGCAAACTGGTAGCCGGAGAGCTTGCCCTTGGCAGTCAGGCTTCCTTTGTCCAGCCGATAGCTCGGCTCATCTTTGGCAGGCTTGTGAAGAGGCCAGCCGAGGCTCTTCCAGTCGAGGGCCACATCAAAAGGGAGATCCGGGTCGAGGGCGGCCAGCGAGCCCTTGAGATTGGCGGCGACCGGCCCCTTGGCCGACAACACCAGCCCCAGCTTGCCGACCGAACCGCTCAGCGCCAGCGTGGCCTGCTCACCCTGCAACTCGCCATCCAGCAGCCCCTTGCGGGCCTTGGCATCCAGCGTCACCGCCAGCGGGTAGTCATCACTGAGCTGGATATGGCCCTTGAGCGCCAGATCGGCCATGGCGTGGCGCAGCGAGAGCTCGCGCACCTCGATGCGATCATCGACGGCGGTGGCCGACAGCAGCAGCCTGTCGAGCCCTTCAATCAGCTCGCCCTGCTTATATTGCACCCGGGTCGCGCTGACCCCTTCCAGCTGGATGGGGAAAGGAAGGTGAATGGCGGGCAGGAGAATGGGGGCTGCCTTTGCCGTGTTCGCAGCTGGCGCCCCGTTGCCCTGTTTGGGGGTCTTGGCGCTGGCCTTGTCGTTGTGCGCCACCGCAGCACCGGCTTGCTTCTCGTTAGCGGCCGGCTGCTTGGCAGATTTGGCTGTGTTGGAGAGTGCCGCGTCATCCAGCGTCACCGTCAGGTTATCGAGCACCGGGCCGCGCACGATCAGCCCCTTGCGGTTGAGGGTGGCGCCGATATCGAGGGACCCCAGCGTCACGGCCACGCCGGGCACTGCCAGATCGAGATCGGCCACCTTGAGGCTGTCGACCTGAATTTTGAGTGGCAGCGGGCGCCAGACAAAGGGTTCGGAAGGCTCTTCCGGGGCAGGCTCCGAGTCGGCCACCTTCACCACCGGATGAGTCACTTCAAGCGATTTGATCCAGAGTTTGCCCTGCAGCAACTTGCCGAGATCCCAGTCGAGCACGGCGCGATCCACCGTGACATCCACCAGCTCATCCTGCCAGCCCACCCCTTCCAGGGTCCAGCCATAGCCAAGCTGACCCGCCACCAGCTCCCCCTTAAGAGAAGGAAGCGCTCCCTTGGCCTGTTGCCACAACCACTTGTTGCCCTGATGGGTAAAGCCCAGCAGGCTGACGCCGATGAGCAGCAGGAACACCAGCCCCATCAGCCAGAGAAAAATACGTTTTAGCCAGATCACAATGCAGCCCCCCGCGCAAGATACAGCCGCAGCGACCAAAGAAAAAAGCGTTTAGACAACATCATAATTCAGGCCCCAATGCGAAATGCAGCCGCAAGGGCTTGTCCTCCTCCGATACCCCGACCGCCAGATCCAGCCTGACCTGACCGATGGGGGTGACCCAGCGCACACCGACGCCGGTACCTATTTTCCAGGGCTCGCTGTAATCGGTGGTGGAGGTGCCGCCATCCACAAACATGGCCCCCAGCCACTTCTCGCTGAAGCGGTAGTTGTATTCCAGACTGGCCACGCTGGTGTAGCGACCACCGGTCAGCTTGCCATCCGGCCCGGTGGGGGAGATGCTCTCGTAACCAAAGCCGCGCACCGTCTGATCGCCACCGGTAAAGAAGCGCAAGGACGGCGGCACCAGCGAGAAGCTGTCACCTATGATGGCCCCCTGCTCGGCCCGCATCAGGAATCTGTGGTTATCGCCGAGGGTACGCAGCCACTTGCTGCGCCCCCACACCCGCATAAAGCTGATGTCGGAACCCCATCTGGGATCGGAGAACTCCAGCGTCAGCTGCTGGCGATCCCCCCAGTCGGGCACCAGGGTGCCGCGCACCCGCAGTCGGGACCAAGAGACCCCGGGGATCAGCAGCAAGCTGTTCCCCTCGTCGGCGCCCTGGGTATAGATCTCGTTCTCCAGCCGGATAAAGACGTCCCGATCCCAGCTCTCCGGCCGCCGCGTCCAGCGGTGCACACCGATAGTGGTGAGATCGGAGCGGGTATCGTTGTTGTCCTTGTACTGGTAGCCGGTCTGGATGGAGTAGTAGTCCCGCAGCGGGTTGCCCACCGGGATCTGATAGTCGAAGCTGAGCTCTGCCTCCGGCGCCGACACCTTGGCGGTGGCAAACAGACGATGACCATAGCGGTTGACCCAGGGCTTCTCCCAGGTGGCACTCATCCGCGGGCCTACGTCGGTGGCATAACCGATACCGGTCTCGATTTCGTGATCGACCCGGTTATCCAGCGTCACCACGATGGGAACCCGATAGTTGCTCGCCTCGCTCAATACCGGCTTGATATCTACCTGACGGAACAGCTTGGTGGAGGAGACATCCTGCGACATCTCGGCCAGACGGATGGCGAGATAGGGGTCGCCGCTCTTGATGTTGATAAGCGGGCGAATAAGGTGAAGCGCTTCGGGGGTGGCATCGTAGCGGATCTCGCCAAAACGGTAGCGATGGCCCGATTCGAACAGAATAAAGATCTCCGCCGTCCCCTTGTCCGGGAACACCTTGACCTGACTCTTGCTCAGCTTGGCATCAAAGTAACCGCGGGCCAGCCCGAGACTGCCCAGATCCGCCTTGATGGATTCATATTTGGCGTGATTGAGGGGCTCGCCCTCTTTGAGGGGCAACTTGTCCAGCAAGGCGCTGTAGAGCTCGTCGCTGCCCGCATCCCCCTCCAGCAGAATATCGAGGCGGGAGACGATAACCGGCTCCCCCTTGTCCACCTCAATCACCACTTTGGACGGGGTTTTCTTGTCGCGACTCAGGGTGATTTTCGGCTGGTAGTAGCCATAAACCTGCAGCGCCTTTTGCACGCTCTCGGTGATTTTGGCGCGGGCCGGGCGGTATTGCCGCTCCTGATAGACTGGCAGGGCATTGAGATAGGCTTCAACGTTATCTTTGTTCTCCCCTTTCAACCCCTTGACCTGATAGGTGAGCTTGGCGGCAAACGCGGGCGAAGCCAGCAGCGACAGCAACAGGCCCACCCCCAGTACCCGCAGGCCGCGGCGAAACGCAGGGCCGGACAGTGAACGCCCTGCCAGCAGGGATGAAATGCATCCTGTCAAAGGTCAATATTCCTGAATCTGTGGTGAAGGAAACCAGCGCCCTTTCGGGCCAACCCCGAATGCGGCGCAGCACGCCATGCAGTGCATGGCCGTGACACAATAATGCGCGCCAGAAAAATGGCGAACCTTATCCTAACATAGGCATCGGCCAGCGACAGCGCGGTGCCATTGGCAAATTCGCCATATCTTTTAAGAGGTTGACCACAAATCACACATTTTGGTGACAATGACGACGCCCGCTTTCCCGATGAGGGCGAGCTGACCTGCCCTGAACATGCTTCACCCCGTCGTCAGGCACCATTTGTCACCTCTCCCCCTCTCTTTACCCAAAAGCACCGTAAAGCCCCGTCATTCATGGCGGGGATATAAGGTGTGAATGGCGTAGCCGTTCCATGGTTAATGAGGTGTTTGCTGTTGCTCGATGTACTGCCGGATGATCTCTATCGGAGCGCCGCCACAACTCGATGCAAAGTAAGATGGCGACCACAACATGCCCTTGTAGTAGAACTTGGCGGCGATGTCTGGCCGCTCTTTTCGCAGCACCCGACTGGATGCCCCTTTTAGGCTGTTCACCAGCGCCGATACTGCCACTTTTGGCGGGTAATTCACCAGCAGGTGAACATGATCAACCTCTCCATCCATCTCTTTTAGCTCTGCCTCAAAGTCAGCGCAGATCTTGGAGAACAGCTCTCTAAGGCGGTCGATGGCGGCATTGTCGAATACTCTTCTGCGATATTTCGTCACAAAGACCAAATGAACATGCATAGAGAAAACGCAGTGTCTGCCAGTTCTAATGTCATTGATTTTGCTCATAGACCAAAGTATATTATGGCCATGCAACGACTTCAAGCCTTCAAATATGAACTTCGGCCAGACGGCCAGCAACAGCTGCGAATGCGCCGCTTCGCTGGTTCATGCCGTTTCGTGTTCAACAAGGCGCTGGCGTTGCAGCAGGAGCGCTTTGAACAGGGCGAGAAGAAGCTCGGCTATGCGGAGCTGTGTAAACAGCTCACCCAATGGAAGTCGGAAGACTCAACCGCTTGGCTTGCCGAAACGCCCTCCCAACCCTTGCAGCAAACGCTAAAAGATCTGGAGCGAGCCTACACTAACTTCTTCGCCAAACGCGCCGATTTCCCTCGCTTCAAAAAGAAGGGTTTATCCGATAGCTTCCGCTATCCGCAAGGTTTCAAGCTCGATCAGG
>NZ_JBFODM010000063.1:0-49563 GCF_040908325.1 Aeromonas sp. R4-1 | reverse complement strand
GCCAGCAGGTTGGTCTGCTCGGCGATGCCCTGAATGGTGGAGAGGATGGTGTTGATCTCCTGAGCGTTTTTCTCCAGTTCCTGAATGATGTTGGAGGCCTGTTCCACCTGGGTGGCCAGATCGGTGATGGAGCGCTGGTTGCGGGCGATCACCTGCTTGCCATGCTCGCAACTGCTGGAGGAGCTGCGGGCCGCTTCGGCGGTCTGCTCGGCGTTGCTGGCGACCTCGACTGCGGTGGCTGACATCTCGTGTACCGCAGTGGCGATCTGGGAGATCTCGTTTTGCTGGCGTGCCAGCCCCTGATTGGCCTTCTCCGCCATGCTGTGGGAGGACTTGGCCTGCTGGTTGAGCTGGCCGGAGGAGTTGGAGATATCCTGCACCATCACATGGATCCGCTCGATGAAGGTGTTGACGTGTTTGGCAACCGCGCCTACTTCATCCTCACGTTCAATCTTGATGCGGCGAGTGAGATCGCCGTTGCCACGGGAGAGATCGGCAATCGCTTCGCCCAGGGTTTTCAGAGGGGCCAGCGAGCCGTTGATGGCGACATAGGAGAAGCCAGCCACGATCAATATGGTGATAAGTCCCTGAATAAGTGAGGAGGTGACCATGCGGCGTACCGACTGGTAAGCGGTTTCGTCATCCACCATCATGCCGTAATACCAATTGGTGTTGGGGATCGCGTTAAAGTCAAAGACCTCTTTCTTACCGCTGATCACCAGCTCGTTGATCGTACCGTCATGAGCGATCTGATTGATGTAAGACGCGGTCAACTCGGGGGCTAGCGTTGTGGCGGGTTTCAGACTCAGGGAGGCATCGGGGTGGGCGATGATGGTGCCGTTGCTGTCGACCAGAATGGCGTAAGTCCCCTCGGTAGTGACCGTCAGAATGTCCGAGATAAGGGCGCTGATAGAGACATCTCCGGCGATAACCCCCTGGGTGTTGCCACGCTGGAACGGCTCGGCAATGGTGACAATCAGCTGGCCTGTGGAGATGTCGGCATAAGGGGAGGTGATGGTCATCTTGCCAGCAGCCATTGCGTCTTTGTACCAGGGGCGTTGACGGGGGTCATAACCGGCGGGCAAGTCGGTCGGTTTGCTCTGGATCATTTTGCCGTCAGCGGTACCGGCATAGACCAGGTCGAAGCCACCGGCATTCATGGACTGGGCCAGATGACTGATGGGCTCATCTTCTTTGGCGAATGCTTCCTTGGTGGTGCTGACCATGCTGATCCGGGCGTCGACCCAGCGGGAGATCCCCTTGACGTTGGCCATGGAGCTTTCGTCGATGATGTTCCAGACCAGTCGCTGGGTCTCGCTGCGCAGTTGCGAGGTGTTGTACCAGACCTGCAGGCCGGTGATCACCAGAATGATGACCCCGATAGCCAGAACAAGCTTGTTTTTAATGGATAAGTTCATAGTTACATCCTTGTGAGCGTCAGTCTGAAGTGTGTGGAATCTAGTTATTGTTATAAGCCTCTGTTTATCGGCTGAAGTTGAACTCTTTGTATCCCGGTCAGCTATTTAAAGTTAGTGCCTAAATCAGTGGATATCCATGCGCGTATCGCCCCCTCACTGCGTCAGAAAACGATCTGGTCGATTGGTGAAGATTCCATCGACCCCCATGCTAGAGAGCGTTTCATAATCTTCTGGATAATCAACGGTATAAACCAGAACTTTGAGCCCCCGGCGATGGGCATCATCGACCAGCGCGGCATCGATAAAATCAACATCGCAATTGATGGACCAGGCTCCCAGTTCGTCGGCAAACTGCGCCAGGTTGAGCGGCAGGTTGGCGGTCAGGGCACCGAGCCGGATATCGGGCCGCAAGGCGGCAAATCGGGCCAGCTCCGGGTGATGGAAGGAAGAAACCACCCATTGCCCGGGAGTAAAGCCCAGCTCGGCCTCTGCCCGTCGGGTCAGGGCTGCCACCACATCAGCGGTATGGGCGCCCTTGAGCTCGATATGCAGCTCGCAGCGTCCGGCGATGATCTCCATCACCTGCCACAGGGTCGGGATCACCTCTCCTTCACCGGCATCGAGCTGCTCCAGATAGGAGCGGGATTGCTCGGTCAGCACCCCCTTGCCATTGGTGCAGCGATCCAGCCGCCTGTCATGGAAGACCCACAACTCGCAATCGGCTGCCTGCACGTCGATCTCGATGGCTGATGCTCCCAGCTCCAGCGCTTTGGCCATCGCCTTGAGGGTGTTTTCCGGTGCCAGACCGCTGGCGCCACGGTGGGCAATAATCTGCATGTTCTGCTCCTTGTACCTCGCGGATCAGCCGCGGCTCAGGTGAATGTCGATCTGTTGATGGGGCAGGGTAAGTCCCTGCTGCTGCATCTTCTCCAGCACCAGCGAGTGAACCTCGTGAGTGATGGGCATCCGGTGATCCATGTTGTTGACGTAGAGGCGGATCTCGTAGATCAGTGCCGAGTCGGTGAATTCGATCAGGAACACCTCTGGCGTCGGCGTCTCCAATACCAGGGTCGATGCCTGGATGGACTCTTCCAGAATGCGTTGCACCAGTTTCGGATCCCGGGTCAGGCCGATCCGGATCCGCAGTTTGACCCGGGTGATGGCATCGGAGAGCGACCAGTTGATGAACTGTTCGGTGATGAAGGCCTTGTTGGGCACGATGATCTCCTTGCGATCCCAATCCACTATGGTGGTTGCCCGGGTCTTGATCTTGGTGACGGTGCCGGTGAGATCGCGGATGGTGACGGTGTCACCGAGCCGGATCGGCTTCTCAAACAGGATGATGAGGCCGGAGACAAAGTTGGCGAAGATCTCCTGCAGACCGAAACCCAGCCCCACCGAGAGGGCGGCGACCAGCCACTGGGTCTTCGACCAGTCGATGCCGAGCATGGAGAAGCCGGTGAGGGCGCCGATCAGGATCACCAGATACTTGCTGGTGGTCGTGAGGGCAAAGCCGGTACCCGGGGAGAGGCTGAGGTGCTGCAGCAGGGTCAGCTCCATCAGCCCCGGCAGGTTGCGGGCTGTCACCACGGTCAGAATGAAGACGAAGGCGGTCAGCATCAGATCCTGCAAGGTGATGGCCGAGAGCTGCTCGATGCCGCCAATCTTGCTGCTCACCTGCCACACCTCGATATTGCTGAGGAAACTGAAGGCGGAGTTGAGATCCGACCATTGCACCACCACCAGCATGGTGAAGCCCAGCATCAGCAGGGTGCGCACCAGCCCCAGCGACTGTGCGCTGATGGTATCGAGATCCAGCTCAGTCTCTTCCACCACGTCCGGGGTCTCGGAGCTGAGCTCGTCATGCCCCTCTTCCCTGCCGCGCTGGGCCAAGATCTCGGCCCGCTTGCTCTTGGCGCGCTCGAAGGCAAGGCGGCGGCGCTGGATCAGCATCCAGCGTCTGGCCAGATAGTAGACCAGCAGGCAACCCAGCCCCATCAGCAGGCTAAGCTCCAGCTGGCGCAGCAGGGTGCGCGAGGTATAGAAGTAGCCAAACAGGGCGCCAATTACCGCCAGCAGCGGCGCCAGCATCAGGCTATTCCAGATGAAGTGGTGCAGCAGATGGGGCTTGGTCATGTCGGTCTGGCCCCAGGTGAGTGGCAGCCGCTCCCGGTTGAGGCGGGCAAAGAAGAGCAGTAGCCAGAGTGCACCGATCATGAAGGCCATCCGGCCGAGGGAGTCGTAGAAGGCGTGCTCCTGATAGCTGTTGGCCATCCCCTGCACAAAGAAACTCGGGATCAGCACCAGCAGCAGGGTGCGAAACTGCCCCCACACCTTTTGCACCTGTTCCCTAGGCCAGCGGAAGTGGTGGATCAAAATCCCCCGCTCCAGCGTCAGATGGCGGGCCATCACCAGCGCCAGCAGCAGGAACCAGATCTCGCCAAGACCGCGCGCCACCGCCACCGCAAACGGGTATTGCCAGGCCCCTTCGAGCAGGCCGCGCACCATCAGCACCATGGCGGGCAAGGGGAGGGCGGCAAGCAGGGAGCGCAGCAGCAAGCGGCTGGTGAGGCAGAATTTGTCCTGGGTCACCTTGCCGATCCGCGGCGCAATATGGTCGCAATAGAGGCTCAGGTGACGGGCCATTTTGAACCAGCTCCAGGCCAGCACCAGCAGCCCAATACCGGCTAGCGTGAGGCTCAGCGGGCTGTTTTCGGCGATGGCGTAGGGCAGTTGCAACCAGTTGTCCGGGTTGAAGGCTAGGGTCAGCGCGGCGGGAATGCCGAGCATGACCTGCGGGGTAAAGGGGCGCACATCCGGCATCCAGAACAGGTGGCTGGCGCTTATTTCGCGGATCTCGTCGATCTTGCTGTTTTGGCGGCTGTAGAGCAGTTTGAGGCGGGTCTGCTCCTGAATAAGGGTATCGGACGCGTCGTTGAGACGGGTCAGCAGCTGGCGCCGGGCCTTGAGCAGGTTGTCGAGCACCGCTTGCTGCGGCCGATCCAGCGTCACCTCCTCTTCGGCCATCAGCTTGTCGCGTAGCTGGCGGGTATCCTTGAGCCCATCCTGCTCGCTCTCGTACTGGTACTTGGCCATGCGGGCGCTGACGATGGCGGACTCCAGCTTGTCGAGGGGAAACTGGGGAGGAAGATCGGATAGTTTGCTGCGCAGGTTCTCGCCGTAGGCATTACTGATCTGCAGCCACTCCAGCTGTTCGCGTACCGAGTTGACCAGCTCATTCAGTTCAAACAGATTCTTGTCGACGCTGCGCTGCTCGTCCTGCACCCGCTCAATCTGATCTTCCAGTGTGCCGAGCTGGATGGAGAGCGCCTGATTCTGCTGTTGCTGCTCCAGCAGCAGCGGCATGTCGGTGGTGAGCTGCTTGCGCAGCCGTTCGCTCTCCTCCAGCGCCTGCTCGGTCTTCTCCCGCCGCAGCTGGTTCTGCTGGGTCAGCAGGCTGGCTTGCCACTCATCCTCGTCGGCGATGGCCAGATTGAGCTCCTGCAGCTTCAGCTTGCCGAGATCGTTGCGCTGCTGGGCCGAGAGCTGCTCCAGCTCCAACATCTGGATCCGGTCGGAGAGGCTCTGCTCCTTCATTCTGGTCAGCAGCAGCTGTGCCTCCTGCTGGCGATCCGATTCGCTGCTGAAGCTCAGTCGCTCCAGCTGGCTGCGGGTCAGTTGCAGCTGTTTGCGCAGATCGTCCACCCGCAGGTGATACTCCTGCCCGGTGCTCTCCAGCTGGTTGAGGCTGTCCATCACCCCCTGCCGCTCCTTGCGCAGGTTGAGCTGGCGGTTGCTGCTCAGGCCTATGGCCTGGCGCAGCGCCTCCTCCTTGAGGCTCGCCAGCGGCGGGCGAGCGGCGGGCTGATAGTTGTGCAGGCTCTCCTTGAGGCGTGCCGACTCCTTGGGGTAATCGATAAGGATCTGCTGATAGGCTTTGCTCTGCTCCCGGTAGCGCTCGGCCTCTCTGGCAAATTGCAGCGCCTGCTGGTAGCTCTCCCGCAGCTTCTGGTTTTCCGGGGTATCGCTCTTGGGCACGCTCTGCAACAGGGATTCGGCCTGGGCAATGGCATCGTCGGCGCGCACGGTTGGCGGCAACAAGAGAAGGGAGAACAGCAAGAGGGTGAGCAGGCGTTGCAACATGAGGCTCGTTTCCGTTCAGAAGAGGTGGCCCTAGCCTAAAACAGGGCAGGGAGGCGGGTAAAGCAGTCTATATTAATGATTCATAACACAAATAACAGGAAGTCGTGCTGCCGTTTCGCTATGATCCCGGCCGCTTTCTCTCCACCGAGTCGAATATGTCAGCTGTTGATCTGGGCACAGCCCCGCTATCTCGCCTTTTCTGGCGTTACGTAACCCCGACCGTGGCGGCCATGCTGATCACCGGCATCTATGTCACCATCGATGGCATCTTCGTTGGCCATGTGCTGGGTCAGGATGGCATGGCCGGTTTGATGCTGGCTTATCCCATCTGCGCCGTGCTCTATGCGGTGGGGGCGCTGATCGGCATGGGGGCCTCGTCGCTGGTCTCCTTCTATCTGGGGCAGGGCAACCCGGCCAAAGCCCGCCATATCGTCGGCAATGCGCTGGTGATGGTGTTGCTTGCCTCGGCACTGCTCAGTTTTATCGGGATCCGTTATGGCGAGCCCATGCTGGCCTGGATGGGGGCGGAGGGGGAGATCTTCACCGCCGGGCTCTCCTACCTGCAGGCCTACGCCTGGCTTGGCGTCTTTGCAGTGCTGTCGATGGCGTTCAGCTCGCTGCTGCGCAACGATGGCCGCCCCGGATTTGTCACCCTCATCATGGTAGTCGGGGGGCTGCTCAACGTGCTGCTCGACTATCTGCTGATGGTGGTGTTTCCGTTCGGACTGGCCGGGGTGGCGACGGCCACTATGCTTTCCCAGGCAGTGACGGGCCTCGCCTGCCTGTGGCACTTCTTCACACCGCGCAGCCAGCTGCGGATAAGTTGGGACACCTTGCGCCCTGATCTGCGGCTGATGGGCGAGACGGTGCGCCTCGGGGTCTCCAGTTTTCTGATGTACCTCTATCTCTCAGTGGTGCTGGCACTGCACAACAAGGCGTTGCTGGCGGTCGGCACTTCGCTGCATGTGGCCGCCTACGGGGTGATCAGTTACACCGAGGCCTTCTTCTATCTGGTGTTTGAGGGGATCGCCATGGGGATCCAGCCCATAGCCAGCTTTAACGCGGGCGCCGGTCACTGGCGGCGGGTGCTGCGGATCCGCAATCTGGCACTCGGAGTGACGCTGGGGATCGCCCTGTGCGCCATGATCCCACTTTATCTGTGGCCGGAGGCGGCGGTCTATCTGTTTGCAGGGGACAACGCTACCCTGCTGCCGGTGGCGAGCCTCGGGATCTGGCTCTACTTCTGGGGGCTGCCGATGGAGGGCTTGCTGCTGGTGGGGGCCACCTACTTCCAGGCCATCAATCGGGCCCGCATCGCCTCCCTGCTCACCGGTGGCAAGCTGGTGTTGATCGGCGGTTTCTTGTGGGGATTCTCGACCCTGTGGGGCGTGCCCGGGGTCTGGCTGGCATTGCCAACGTGCAGCTCATTGCTGGTGTTGGTGATGTGGCGGGCGATGCGTCGGGAGTCCGGCGCCCACGCGCTGGCCGGATAGGTAATCAGGTTCGACGTGCAGATAGCAGACAGGCAGCCATGGGCTGCCTGTTTTGTTAGAGGATGTTTTGTTAACGGGCTCTGCCGATTCAGGGCTTGAAGGCGCCGATAAAGATGGCGGGATCGACCCGGGTGTCGTTGAGGCTGACGTTCCAGTGCATATGGGGGCCGGTGGCGCGGCCGGTCGAACCGACTCGCCCGACGATGCCGCCACGCGGCAGGCTCTGGCCGAGCTTCACATCGATCTTCGACATGTGGCAGAACATGCTGATGAGCCCCTGACCGTGGTCGACAAAGACGGTATTGCCATTGAAGAAGTAGTTGCCGATCAGGATCACCTTGCCGGCGGCAGGGGACTTGATCGGGGTGCCGGCGCCCACGGCGAAGTCGAGGCCGGAGTGGGGGTTGCGCTCCTCGCCATTGAAGAAGCGACGCAGGCCAAACGGGCTGGAGAGGGGGCCGTTGACCGGCTTGTCGAACATCAGGTTGCTCGGCTGGTTGGGGCTGAAGGTCTGGTAAGCCCGGGTCTGCTCCGCCAGCTCGCGGTTGATACGGGTCATATCCTCGGCGAGCGGATTGACCTGACGGCTGTTCTTGAGCTTGATGTGCTGTTCGCGGTAGTGCTTGGGGGTGACGGTGAAGTCGAGAGTACGGCCATCACCTGTGGTCAGTTGCTGGGCGCCGGGCGTGCTTTTCAGAGAGATGCCGACGATGGCGATCCACTGGTTGTCTTCGCGCACTACCAGCACGGGTTTGTCGTGATAGCGGGCCGTGGGGGCAGTGGGTGACGCGCCAAGAGGGATCACCGCAACGCCACCCGGCACCGTATGGTTGAGCAGGCGACTGATAAAACCCTCGGCCAGGGCTGACTGGCTGGCCAGTAACAACAACAGACAACAAACAACTCTCATGACGATATCACTCGATGTTAAAGCGCCCGGGATGGCGGGATGACAACCCCCTGTCCGGCATTCGTCGATCACTAAAGGGTGATCACGACACGTTGGCCACGACAGGTGCGGTTGGAGGAGGGGACAGATTGTGCCTCGTTATAGTCGGTGCAGCCAGAGGCGGGGCGTGGCTGACGCCCCTTTTGTGTATCGCTGCGTCAGGTTTTATGTCGTGGTCGGGCCGCTTCGCCATTGAGTCGCCCCCGCCCTAGCTCTAGAATCGGCTTCCGGCACTGATGCCACCGACACTCCGAGGAGACGATATGAACGGATTACCCCCTTTGCGCACCACACCGGCCCGATACACGACAGGTCGTGGCTGGCTCTGGGTTCGCAGCGGGTTCGATATCTTCAACAAGGGGATGGGGATCAGCGTAGCCATGGTGCTGGTCTGGTTTATGGTGGGCATGCTGCTGGAGCAACTGCCGGCAGGGGGCCTTATCTCCCAGCTGCTCTACATGGTGTGGGGCGCGGGTTGGGTGGCGGTCGCCGCTCGGGGTTATCGGGGTGAGCCGCTGCAGTTTGCCGATCTCTTCGCCGGTTTTCGCCACAAGTTGACCCCGCTGATGCTAGGCGGTCTGCTGGTGTTGCTGCTGTTTAGCCTGGTGGGCCTCGTCTGTCTCGGTCTGCTCTCCATGTGGGGGCTGCTCCCGCTGCTGACGCAGGATCCCGAGAGCATGGTGGTCTCTGCCAGCCAGTTGCAACAACTGCTGCTGGTATTGCTGGTGGGGATGCTGCTCATCATTCCCGTGCTGATGGGGGTCACCTTTGCTCCGGCGCTGATCTACCACCACGATATCGGCATCATCCAGGCGGTACGGCTGAGTTTCTTCGGCTGCTGGCGCAATTTTTTTCCCTTCTTCTGGTGGGGGCTGCTCTCAGCCATGTTGTTGCTGTTTGGCGCTGTGTTGTTGCTGGTAGGTCTGCTGGTGGTGATCCCGGCGCTCAACTACTCCATCTATGTGGCTTATCGGGATATTTTCCTGGACGAGAGTGCGCAGCCGGAAGCGCCGCACTCAGAACCATTCGGATTTGAAGCCTGATCAAGGGATCAGAGTGAAGAAGGGGCCCGCAGCGGCCCCTTCTTCATGGTCGGATGTGAGGAGTGTTCATTCCTGCCAGATGGGATCCGCCGCCATGCGGGCCAGCAGAAAATCGAGGAAGCTGCGCAGCAGTGGCGACATCTGTTTGCGGGTGGCATACACCCCGTAGACCCCGAGGCGCTTGGGCTGCCAGTCGGTCAGCAGGGGCACCAGTTCTCCTCGTTCCAGATAGGGCTGGGCCGAGTAGCGGGGTTGCAGGCTGATCCCTGCGCCTTCCAGCGTTGCTTCCAGCAGCAGGTTGGAGATATTGGCGCTCAGGTTACCGCTAACCGGCACTGACTCGGGGCCGTCCGGTCCATTGAACTCCCACAGGCTCTTGCCGAAGTAGGTGTAGGTGAGGCAGTTGTGCAGCGCCAAATCCTGCACCTTGTGTGGCATCGGATGACGGGCCAGATAGGCCGGGCTGGCGCAGACTACCGAGTGGCAGGTGCCGATACGACGCGCCACCAGATTGGGGTCGAGGTCGTTGGTGATGCGCACCGCCAGATCGATCCGCTCCTCTACCAGATTGACGGTTCTGTCGAGCAGCAGAATGTCGATGGCCGTCCCCGGGTATTGCGCCAGATAGTCGTTGGCAGCCCCGACCAGCAGCGCTTCTGACAGGGAGTAGCTGCTGGTGATCCGCAGTTGTCCCTTGGGGGCGTCATCTCCCTTCACGGCGATCTGCTCCATCTCTTCGCCGAGCGCCAGCATGGCGCGGGCCCGGTTCAGCGCCTCCTCTCCTGGCCCGGTCAGGCTCAGACGACGGGTGGTGCGGTGCAGCAGGCGGGCGCCCATCCAGCTCTCCAGCTCGGCGAGATAGCGCGACACCATGGCGCGCGACATATCCAGTTTCTCTCCGGCGCCGCTCAGGCTCCCTTGTTCGACTACGCTGACAAAGACCCGCAAGGCGGTCAGTCGATCCATGTATGGCTCTCTATATGTTCGATATGTGCAACAGTGATGCGCTTTTTATGCTGTATTTGCACCTTAAGTAATCCAATACACTGTGTCCATCAAATGAACCCCCGAATACTTAATGAGGAATAGATGATGAACAACACCCTGATCCGCAACCTGACTCTGGCGACTACCTTGTTGAGTGGCGCCGTACTGGCCGCCCCCCTGAGCGTGACCGTCTACAACCCTGGCGAGAAGGCGATCTTCCCGGTCTCCTCCTCACTGGTGACCGGTGACAAAGAGGCCATCCTGATCGATGCCCAGTTCGATGTGCAGAATGGTCAGGCGCTGGTCGACATGATCAAGAAGAGTGGCAAGAAGCTGACCACTGTCTATATCAGTGCCGGTGACCCCGACTTCTACTTCGGTCTGGAGCCGGTCATGGCGGCGTTCCCGGATGTCAAAGTGCTGGCCGATCAGCATGTGGTTGACCATATCAACCAGACCAAGGATGCCAAGCTGAGCTACTGGAGCCCGATCCTCGGGAAGGGTGCACCGAAGAGCCTCACCGTGCCGCAAGTGATGACCGCCAGCCACCTGACGCTGGATGGTGAGAAGATTGAAATCAAAGAGATGAATACCCCGAATGCCTACTTCTGGGCCCCTTCCATCAAGACTGCTTTTGGTGGTGTGCCGGTTTACCACGGGGTGCATGTCTGGATGGCGGACAGTCAGACCAAAGCGGCTCGCAGCAACTGGGTCAAGGCGCTGGACAACCTGCTGGCCCTGAAACCCGAGCGTGTGGTACCGGGCCACTTCCTGGGCACTGCTCCCAAAGGCACTGCTGCTGTGAGCTTTACCCGTGACTATGTAGAGCGTTTCGAACAGGAGCTGGCCAAGGCGAAAAACTCCGGTGAGCTGATTGAGGCTCTGAAGAAGGCCTATCCGGCACTGCCGGTTGACGATGGTCTGGCCATCGGTGCCAAGGTCAATACCGGCGAGATGAAGTGGTAAGCCACTGAGCCTGCTTTCCCTGTGTTTTTTTACCGGGCCTAAGGGCCCGGTTTTTTATCCGAGATCGAAGTGAGAATGAAGATGAGCGAACAACAAACCACCCTCCATTATGTCTATGACCCGCTCTGTGGCTGGTGCTACGGTGCCGCCCCCCTGTTGCAGGCGGCAGCAACTATTGCCGGACTCAAGATCGAGCTGCATGCGGGCGGTCTATGGCTGGGTAGTCGCCGTCAGCCGATGGGCGAGGCATTGCGTGATTATGTGCGACCCCATGATCAGCGGATCGAAGCGCTGACCGGCCAGCATTTTGGCGAACGCTACTTTAACGAACTGCTGCTGCGGGAAGGGTGTCTGCTGGACTCCGAGCCGCCGATCCGTGCGGTTTTGGCCGTCACGGCGTTGGGGGGCGATGGGCTGGTCATGTTGCACCGGATCCAGCAATCCCACTATCGGGACGGGATCTGGATTGGTGAGCCTGCGTTTCTTGCCACGCTAGCGGCAGAGCAGGGGATTGCAGCCGAGGCATTTCAGCAAGCTTATCTGCAGGCCCCCTTGCTGCAACATCTGGCAGATAGCCAGGGCTGGATGAAACGGCTGGGCGGTCAGGGTTATCCCACCTTTGGGTTGATGCACAACGGTAAGGTGAGTGCTGTGCGAGTGGCTGACTTTTTGGGCGATCCTGCCGGGTTGCGTCAGCATCTTCTTGAGTTGATGGAATAGTTATTAGAATGTGAACGGACAAGGTCTCTTTAGAAGTGGAGTGAATGGGCCGATATTCCTGTATGCAGAAGCGACATGAAAGCCTTCGACTTTCTGCTTGCAGACTATGCTCTATATGACCATTCCCGGTGGATGTTGCGGGAGTGAAGACTCATTTCAAGGAAGCCCTTATATGTTCAAAAACATGTCCATCGGCCAGAAACTGAGTGCCGGATTTGCCATCCTAGCCTTGTTGGTACTGGGCTTGGCCTGGTTTTCAATCAGCCAGCTGGCAAAGCTCTATGGTGATACCGAAACCATCACAGGTAATTTGCTGCCTTCTACTCGTCTGGCGAGCCAGATGCATGTTGCCGTGCTGGATGCGCGTCGTTCAGAGTTGGCCCAGGTCATCGGTGGCCTGAACAAGGATGAGCAAGAGGTAAGCGATCGCACCCTGACCTTCAATAAGGCCAAGCAGGAATTTGAGCAAGCAGCCCAAAAATATGGTGCTTTACCTTTCACTACTGGTGAAGAGAAGCAGGTTTATGAGCAGGTGGTTGCGGCGGGGGCCAAGTATTTTTCGGTACATGACCAGCTGTTAAATGCCTTTGCTGCTGGCGATCTGGATAAAGTCAGAAGTCTGCGCAAAAACGAGACTCGTGCCGCATTGGAAGAGGTTGGTGCCAAGTCTTATCGTTTGCGGGAGAGCAATAACGAGATTGCCGATGAGATGGTGAAAGACATTGCGGCCATGTATAGCAATGTCAGAACCATGAGCATTATTGTCAGCCTGGTGACGCTGGGTTTTGTGGTGGTGATTGCCTGGCTGTTGACCGCCCAGATCCGCAATCCGGTGATGGCCCTGCTGGAGCAGACCCGCCGTGTCTCCTCCGGTGATCTTACCTCCCGCATCGATATGCAACAGTTCAACAATGATGAACTGGGGACTCTTGCCAAAGGGTTTGGCGAGATGCAGACCAATTTGCGTACCCTGGTCAGTGAAGTCTCGGGCTCAGTGGTGCAACTGAGTTCGGCCACCGAAGAGATGAGCTCGGTAGCAAGGCAGTCAGCGGCCAACATGAGTGCCCAGCAGCATGAACTTAATCAGCTGGCAACCGCGATGAACGAGATGCAGGCTACGGTTCAGGAGGTTTCTCGCAACACCAGCGATGCCGCCAGTGCCGCCACCTCGGCCAGCGAAACAGCAGAGATTGGGGCCAAGACTGTTAATGACTCTATTTTGCGCATCGAGCGGGTGGCGGGGGCCATCGAGAGCACTGCAGTGGTGATCCGCCAACTGGGCGATGATAGCCGCAATATCGGCATGGTGCTGGAGGTGATCCGCGGCATTGCCGAACAAACCAACCTGCTGGCATTGAACGCGGCGATTGAAGCGGCCCGGGCCGGTGAGCAGGGGCGGGGGTTTGCGGTGGTGGCCGATGAGGTGCGTACTCTGGCCAAACGAACCCAGGACTCCACCTCCCAGATCAATACCATCATTGCCGAGTTGCAGCAGCGTGCCGAACAGGCGGGCAGTACCATGCAACAGAGTCAGGAGCTGATGAACACCACGGTAGCTACCGCGCGGGAAGCGGGCGAGTCTATCTCCCAGATCAGTGGCTCGGTCAGCAGCATCTCCCACATGAACATCCAGATAGCAACGGCCACCGAAGAGCAGGGCGCGGTGAGCGAGGAGCTCAACCGTAACGTGGTCAATATCAGCCACGCTTCCGAAGAGGTGGCCGCCGGTGCCACCCAGATGGCTCAGGCATGCAACGAGTTGAACCACCTGGCTACCCAACTGCAGGATATGGTGCGCCGTTTCAGGGTGTAATCCCTTGTCGAGTCAAACAGCCCGATTACCGCGAGGTGATCGGGCTTTTCTGTTTTGGAGGGGCAGCCAGAGAGGCTCACTGCAAGTGGATGACTTGTCCCGCCGGACGATATTGTGCATGCTGATGGCCCATTTTCCAGGCAGGACTCTTGCTGTATGAATCTTCGCGATCTCGAATATCTGGTGGCGCTGGATGAGGAAAAACATTTTCGCAAAGCCGCTGAACGCTGCTTTGTCAGTCAACCCACCCTGAGCGGCCAGCTGCGCAAGCTGGAAGATGAACTCGGGGTCATTCTGATCGAACGTACCTCGCGCAAGGTGCTGTTTACTCCGGCTGGCGATGCCATGGCCCATCAGGCGCGTCGGGTGCTCAAGGAGGTGCGCGAGCTCAAGAGCATCGGTCAGCACTTCTCCGAGCCGATGTCCGGGGAGATCCATATCGGTTTTATTCCGACCGTGGGCCCCTACCTGTTGCCCCGCATTATCCAGACCCTGCGTGAGCGTTTTCCCCAGCTGGAGTTCTATCTCTATGAGGAGCAGACCCAAACCCTGCTCAAACGGCTGGAAGAGGGGGAGCTGGATTGCGTCATTCTGGCCGAGATGCCTGGGATGGAGGGGTTTGGTTCAATCCAGCTCTATCATGAGCCGATGTGGTTGGCGGTGCCTTGCCATCACCCCGAAGCACAGGCCAGACAAGTGCCACTCGGCAATCTCAAGGGCAAGAAATTGCTGATGCTGGCCGATGGCCACTGTTTGCGGGATCAGGCGATGGGCTTCTGTTTCGCTGGCGGGATAGGTGAGGATCAACGCTTCAAGGGGACTAGTCTCGAGACGCTGCGCAACATGGTGGCCGCCGGTAGCGGCATGACCCTGGTGCCAAAGCTGGCCGTACCCGCCGATCATGATGAGGGAGGGGTGAGCTATCGTCCTGTGGTTGACCCTGTGCCGGGTCGTACCATCTCGCTGCTCTATCGCCACTACTCGGTACGTCGCCCCTGTTTCAACGAGCTGGCCGCCTCGATCTCCACGCTGATGAGCAAGCAGTTGGCCCAATAAAAAAACCGGCAGCCAAGGCTGCCGGTTTTGTTGCTGCCGCGAGAGCAGCTTAGAAGATATCGTCGGTAGAGACAGGCCCTTCCACATCGGGGTTGTCGCCACCGTAGACCTGATTGCCGTCCGAACTGGGCGCGGCGTAACGGGTCGGCTCGGTCCCTTCCTTGAAGTATTCGTCGGTTCCGCCACTGGTCGCCAGCAGTCCGGTTTCGCTGTCAATCTTCACCGTCATGATCCCTTCGGGAACCGGCATCTTGTGCTCCGGCTGCTTTTTGAGGGCGACTTTCATGAAGTCGATCCAGATAGGCTGTGCAGCGCCACCACCAAACTCGGCACGGCCAAGGCCACGCTGGTGGTTGTCAAAACCGATCCAGGAAGTAGCTACGATGTCCGGGGTATAGCCGGAGAACCAGGCATCCCGCGATTCGTTGGTGGTACCGGTTTTGCCGGAGATATCGTGACGTTTCAGGTCACGGGCTGCACGCCAGCCGGTACCACGCCAGCCGTTGCCACCCCAGATGGCTGTGCTCAAGGTGTCGGTGATCAGGAACGCGCTCTGGGCACTGATGGTATGCGGGGCGATGGTTGGCGCGAGAGGGGTCTGCGTGCCATCTTGTGCTGCGCCATCAACAGTTGGCTCCGGCAGTGTGCTCTGCTCGGACGCCGTCTGCTGTTCGCAATTGTTGCAGGCAATGGCAGGATTGGCCTGATAGAGGGTGTTCTCCAGGCTGTCGGTGACTTTGTCGATGAAGTATGGGGTCACCAGGAAGCCACCGTTGGCCAGTACCGAGTAACCACGCACCACCTCGAGGGGGGTAAATTCGGCTGCGCCCAGCGCCAGTGACTCATGGGGCGAGATGAAGTCGCGGGGGAAGCCAAAGCGTGTCAGACCGTCGATATAGGTATCCAGACCGATGGCGCGCATCAGTCGAACCGACATCACGTTCTTGGACTTGGCCAAACCCAGACGCAGCGGGGTGGGGCCATCATAAACGGCCGGGGAGTTCTTGGGCTGCCACATGGGCCCTTTTGACGGATCCCACTGGTTGATTGGCGCATCGTTGATGAGCGACGCCAGGGTATAGCCGTGCTCCAGCGCGGTCGCATAGAGGAAAGGCTTGATATTTGAACCGATCTGGCGACGCGCCTGATCGACCCGGTTGAATTTGGATAGTTCGAAGCTGAAGCCGCCAACTACTGCTTCCAGCGCGCCATTTTTCGGGTTCATGGCAACCAGCGCGGCGTTGACGTCCGGGATTTGGGCCAGCAGCAATTCTTCGCCCTCTTCCCGCACCCAGATCTGGGCGCCGACTTTCAGTACATCGCGTGCCGATTTCGGGGCATAGCTTTGGCGGTCGTCGGTAATAAAGGAGCGAGCCCATTTAATGCCGTTCCAGCCCAGCTCTGCTTCCTTGCCATTTTTAAGTACCAGTGTGGCGCTACGGTCACCGAGCTTGGTCACGACTGCCGCCATCAGCGGATCATAAGTGGGTTGCTTGCCAAGGTGGGCCACGATCTGCTCGTAATCCCAAGCTGTTTCGCCTGCCTTCCACAACTGGGCCGTCGGGCCACGATAGCCGTGACGCATATCGTAGGCAAAGACGCCATCCAGCAGAGCCTGTCTGGCGGCCCTTTGGCGTTCGGCAGAGACGGTAGTGTAGACGTGCAGGCCCATGGTGTAGGCATCTTCACCAAACTGCTCTACCATCTTCTGGCGTACCATTTCACCCAGATAGGGAGCGTGCAGGGTCACTTCGGCGCCGTGAAAACGGGCCTTGATCGGCATCTTGGACGCTTCGTCAAACTGGGCCTGGGTGATCTTGCCGGTTTCCAGCATCCGGCCCAGCACGACGTTGCGGCGCGCAAAGGCGCGCTCGGGGGAGCGGATGGGGTTGAGCATGGATGGGGCTTTCGGCAGACCGGCAATGATGGCGATCTCATCAAGTCCCAGATCCTTGACCTCTTTACCAAAGTAAACCTGTGCCGCAGCACCGATCCCGAAGGAGCGATAACCGAGGGGGATCTTGTTGAGGTACAGTTCGAGGATCTCGTCTTTTGAGAGATTCTGCTCGATCCGCCAGGCTAGGAAGACCTCCTTGATCTTGCGGATGATGGTCTTCTCATTGCTCAGGAAGAAATTGCGGGCAACCTGCTGGGTGATGGTACTGGCACCCTGACGGGCATGGCCGGAAACAGCCCAGACGGATGCGGCTCGAATGATACCAATCGGGTCAATACCCGGGTGTTCATAGAAACGTGCATCTTCGGTCGCCAGTACGGCATCGATCATGGGTTGCGGAATTTCGTCCAGACGCAGCGGAATGCGACGAATTTCGCCATATTGGGCGATCAACTCCCCATCCCGGCTGTAAACCCGCATCGGGGTTGCCAGCTTGACGTCACGCAGTGCGGTGACATCGGGCAGTTGGGGTTTGATATAGAAGTAGATACCGATGAGGCTGGCGACACCCAGCACTGCACCCAGCATCATGACAATAAACAGGCGAACGAGCCATTTCAGCATGGAAGAACTACCAATCGTCTTAAAATTAGCCAACGGGCGCAGAGTATAGCCCTTTTGCCATCGGGAATTCGAGGTTTTCCTGTGGCGAGCCACCCACCTCAAAAGGATGCGAGAGGTTAGCACTACGGGGAGCAATAACCAAGGAGGGCCACTTGCCATGAAGAAAGCGAGATGGGTCACTTTTCGACATAAACTTTATGACATTGATAGTTAGAGCATTTAGGATGAGTGAAGCACTCCTCTGATCGGGTGTCCTACACTCTGTTCAGGAATAAAACCAAATAACGCATGGATGTGTATATGTTTGGGCTTTTTAACAAGGGATCCCTCCTCCCTCTGGTGGGCATTGATTTCGGCAGCCAGACCATCAAGGCCGTTACCCTCAGTGGCCGACCTGGCAAGCTTCATCTCGAATCGGTCGCCGATATTGCCACCCCGAAAGGGACGCTGGTTGACTATCAATTGCAGGATATCGAGCGTGTCAGCCAATCTCTCAAGAGCCTCAAGCGCCTGATCCCTGCTCACAGCGACTATGCCGCCACTGCGGTGACCGGCTCCAACGTGATAACCAAGGTGATCCAGATTGATGCCCGCCTCAGCGACAAGGAGCTGGAGAATCAGGTGCAACTGGAGGCCGAGCAGATCATTCCCTTCCCCCTCGATGAAGTGAGTCTCGACTTTGAGGTGCTGAGCACCAACAATAGCGAAGATCGTCAAGATGTGCTGCTGAGCGCAGCCCGCACCGAGAGTGTCAACGGCCGGGTCAGCGCTCTTGCCGAAGCTGGTATTGCCGTCAAGGTGGTGGATGTGGGGGCCCACGCGCTGGGCCGTGCCGTGGTGGCCTGCCTGCCCGAATTGCTGGAGAGTGAACGGCCAATCGGAGTGATCGACATTGGTGCCAGTGCCATGACCTTTGCGGCGCTGGTCAAGGGGGAGGTGATCTACTCCCGCTTGCAAAACTTCGGCGGCGATCAATACAGCCAGGCGCTCTCCTCTTTTTATGGCATGACGTTGGATGAAGCTGAGCAGGCTAAAACCAAAGGTACCTTGCCAGTTGACCATGAGCTGGATGTGCTGATGCCCCACATCAACTCGCTGCTGCAGCAAGTGCGGCGCAATATCCAGCTGTTTTGCAGTTCATCCGGTTATCGCGACATCGCAAAACTGGTGCTGACGGGGGGAGGCAGTCTACTGCCCGGTTTGTTGGTGCAGGTAAAAGAAGAGGTCAATTGCGAGGTGTTGCACCCGGATCTGTTCGCCCTGTTTGGCAAACCAAAAGGGGAGGCCGAACTGGTACATGGTGCTAAATATATGACGGCATTCGGGTTGGCTCTGAGGAGTTTCACACCATGTCAAATATAAACCTTCTACCCTGGCGTGAAGCCCGGGCCCTGCGCCAAAAGAAACAGTTCGGGGCCTTGCTGGGGATTTTTGTGCTGGCCACGGTCGCGTTGGGATTTTTTGCCAACTGGCTGGTTGATCGCCAGATCGTCGCCCAGCAGCAGCGCAACCAGCGGCTGGTTCAGGAGATGACTATTCTGGATGCCCAGCTGGGGGAGATCCGTCTGCTCAAAGAGCGTCGCAAGGAACTGATCGATCGGATGCAGCTCATCGAGCAGTTGCAGATGCGCCGCAATGTGCCCGTCCGCCTCTTCAATCAGCTGCCTTCATTGGTGCCCAACGGGGTTTACCTCAACACCCTCTCGATGCAGAACAACATTATTGATGTAAATGGCAAGACCGAAGCCTATGGTCGGGTGGCCAGCATGATGCGGCGGATTGATGGTTCCGGCTGGCTGGGTCAGGCAAAGATAAGCACTATTTTTGCGGCTGATGTTGCGCCAGTGTCATTGAGCCAGTTTTCCATGATGTTCCTGATCGCCAACAATGCTGCGGCTGCAGGGAATGTGGCCAAGGAGCAACAATGAACCTTCAGCAACTCAACGAGCTGGATATCAATGACATAGCAAGCTGGCCAAAATGGGCAAAAGGGGTCTTCATCTTTTTCTGCTGCGTGTTGACCGGCGGCGCCATCTACTACTACGTGATTGCCAACTCACTGACCAGTTTGACTCAGGAAGCGGGGAAAGAGACCGAACTGAAAGCCCAGTTTGAAAGCAAGGCGATGCTGGCTGCCAACCTGGGGGCATACAAGGCACAAATGGTCCAGCTTGAGCAACTGGTTGATACCCAGCTCAAGCAGTTGCCCAATACCCATGAGGTCGCCGGTCTGCTGGACGATATCAGCTTTATTGCTACCGACAATGGCTTGAAATTGAACCGGATAAACTGGGAACCCGAGGTCAAGCACGAGTTTTCGACAGAGCTACCGATGCGTATCGAAGTCGTGGGCACTTACCATGAAATTGGCAAGTTTACCGCTGACATGGCCGCTTTGCCCCGTATCGTCATCCTTGACTCCTTCACTCTGGGTCAGGGCAAGGATGAAGGGGAGTTGATTTCGATGTCGATGCTGGCCAAGACCTACAAGTACAACGGTAAAACAGTGGAGCCGAAACAATGAGACGCATCTGCTGGTTATTGCCTGCCCTCTTGCTGGCGGCGTGTGGTGGTCAGGAGGACATGGATAGCTATGTCGCCCAGACCAAAGCAAGGCCACCCATACCTATCGAGCCCTTGCCCGAGCTGAAGCCTTTTGCCCCTATGCACTACCAGCAACGCGAGTTGCGCAGCCCCTTCATGGTTCCCCAGCCTGAGGCGACGGTCGGAAGTACAAGCACTGCCAAGGCCCAGCCGGATTGTGCTCAGACACTGATGGATCGTGAGAAAGAGGTGCTGGAAAATTATTCGCTGGCCAGTCTGTCGATGCATGGTTCTTTGGGTAAGGCAGGTCAGTTGTGGGCCTTGATCAGCACCCCGGATGGCAAATCGATGCGGGTCGGACTCAACCAGTATATGGGGCTTGATCAGGGCCGAGTCATCAAGATCACTGACACTGCCGTGGATTTGCTGGAAACCATTCCGGACGGGAAGGGGTGCTGGGTAACAAGAGAAACCCAGTTAGCAATGGCCAATGTGCAAGAAAAACAATAATTAGGGACGAACAGCAATGAGAACAACAATAGAGAGTGTATCCAAAGTAGCTTTGCTGTTTTGCGCCAGCGCCCTCAGTCAGGCGTGGGCAGTGGCAACCCTGCAGGAGATCAAGGTCAATCCGCTGCTTGCTGATCAATTGCTGGTGGAGCTCAGTTTCAGTGAGCCGGTCACGGGCTTTACCGATCGTCTCTCTTACCAACCCAATCAGCTGTTGTTGCATGTTCCCGGTGCGGTAGGGGCGCTGAAAGTGAACCCGCTGCCGATCCAGCGCCTGGGGGTAGATAATATCAAGGTTGAGGGTAAGGGCGCAGGTCTGGATATCAAGATCGCACTCGATCAGCTTGCTCCCTATCAGGTGCAGCAACAGGGGAACAAATTACTGGTGTCATTGGGCGAGGGGGCCTCTTCCGGGCTCATCAATGGTGAGAGCGCCCTGATTGCACCCGCAACCTCGGCTACTCCTGTGCCAGCGCCCTCTGCGATGGTGGCCACACCCTCTCCTTCGGCACTGCTCAATCCTCAGGTCGTTGCCCGGTCTATGCCTGTTGCGCCCGTGACAACGCCGGTAGCCACACAGCCTGCCAGCAAGCCGGTGCTCAACAACTATCAAAGCAGTGGGGGCGGCGCCTATTTCAACTCGGTGACCGGTGTGGATTTTCGTCGTGGCAAAGATGGCCAGGGGGAGTTTCTGGTTACGTTGGATAATAGCTCGGCCGCTGTTGATGTGAGCAGCCGCGGCCAGACCGTACTGGCCAAGTTTCATGGCACTCGGGTACCGGATGGCTTGCTTAATCTGATCAATGTGCAGGATTTTGCAACGCCGGTCTCTCAGGTTGAAGTCTCCCGGCAGGGCAGTGATACCCTGTTTGAACTGTCGATCAATGGTCAGTTTGATTACCGTTACGATCAGGCAGACAAGCTCTTCATTATTGAGGTGAAAAAGCGGACAACGGCCACGGCATCTAAGCAGTATCAGGGCAAGCCTATTTCATTGAACTTCCAGGATATTCCGGTCCGTACCGTGCTGCAGCTGATCGCCGATTTCAACAATCTCAACCTGGTAACCACAGATTCGGTAGCAGGCAATATTACCTTGCGTCTGGATGGGGTGCCGTGGGAGCAGGCGCTCGACATTATTTTGAAGGTGCGGGGTCTGGATAAACGACTGGATAACAACATTTTGCTGGTAGCGCCTGCAGAAGAGATCGCAACGCGCGAGAAGCAGCAACTTGAGAGCCGCAATCAGGTCGCTGATTTGGCGCAGCTCTATACCGAATATCTGCAGATAAACTATGCCAAGGCCTCGGAAGTGGCTGCCCTGCTCTCTTCCGAAAGTACCAAGTTGCTGTCACCCCGTGGAGCGGTGAGTGTGGATGAACGGACCAACGTGCTGGTGGTCAAGGATACCGCTGATGTCATCAGCAGCATCAAACGGATGCTCGATATTCTCGATATTCCGGTCAAGCAGGTGGTTATCGAGGCTCGAATGGTGACCATTGATGACGGCTTTGATGAAGCGCTCGGGGTGCGTTGGGGGGTGACCAAAAACGATGGTCATGGCAACAGTACGTCCGGCTCCATCGAGGGGAATGATGGCTCTGGTAACAACAATGGTGGCTCGACAATTACCAGACCGACAGCAGACGATCGGTTGAACGTCAATCTGCCGGTGACCAATGCGGCCGGTACTTTGGCCTTCCAAGTTGCCCGTTTGGCTGATGGCACCTTGCTGGATCTCGAGTTGTCGGCGCTGGAAAAAGAGAGCAAGGCCGAGATTATCGCCAGTCCGCGGGTGACCACGGCGAACCAGAAACCGGCGCTGATCGAGCAGGGTACCGAGATCCCCTATGTGGAGTCCTCTTCCAGTGGCGCTACCTCGGTTACCTTCAAGAAGGCGGTATTGAGCCTGAAGGTGACCCCGCAGATCACCCCTGACAATCGGGTGATTCTCGACCTGACCGTGACCCAGGATACCAAGGGGGAAACGGTACCGACCGGTACCGGTGATGCGGTTTCCATCAACGCCCAGTCCATCACCACTCAGGTGCTGGTGAACAATGGCGAAACCCTGGTGTTGGGCGGCATTTATCAGCAGACCATCAAGAGCGATGTGACCAAGGTGCCTTTGTTGGGCGATATCCCCGGATTGGGGGCCTTGTTCCGCAAGACCACCAGCGAGAACAAAAAGCGGGAATTGTTGATTTTCGTGACGCCCAAGATAGTCACCGACGCCTTCTGAATGCTTTACATGTGAGGGTAAAACACATATAACCTTACGCCCCAATGAGGCTGGGGCGTAAGGGCTGCGGTTGCCAGTCCCGATATCTATTGAGATAATCCCCCTCCTGATCCATCGCAAGATAAGGTTCATAGGTACCCCGATCCAGTATTCATCGGGGTCGTACAGTTTGTAATTACTAACGAAAAGACATGGCTGAGAAACGCAATATTTTCCTGATAGGTCCCATGGGTGCGGGCAAGAGCACCATAGGTAGACATCTGGCAGAACAACTGCATATGGAGTTTTTCGACTCAGATCATGAGATTGAGCGCCGCAGTGGTGCTGATATCGGCTGGGTGTTCGATGTTGAAGGCGAAGAAGGTTTCCGGATTCGCGAAGAGAAGGTGATCGGCGAATTGTCAGAGCAGCAGGGTATCGTGCTGGCGACGGGTGGCGGTGCCATCAAGAGTCGTGAAACCCGCAACAAGTTGTCTGCTCGTGGCATCGTGGTCTACCTCGAAACCACTATCGAAAAGCAGCTGGCGCGCACACAGCGAGACAAACGCCGCCCTCTGCTACAGACCGAAGAACCGGCACGCGAAGTGCTGGAACGTCTGGCACAAGAGCGCAATGCCCTGTATGAAGAGGTGGCCGACTTTGTTGTGCACACCGATGACCAGAGCGCAAAAATCGTTGCCAATCAAATTGTAAAGCTGATCGGTATGTAATCTAGAGGACGTCCATGGAACGGTTGAAGGTCGAACTGGGTGAACGCAGCTATCCCATCGAGATAGCTGCCGGGTTGTTGCAGCGCCCCGAGGCGCTGGTATCGACCATCAAGGGCAAGCGGGTGATGATAGTGACCAACACGGTCGTTGCTCCGCTTTATCTTGAACGGGTAACCGCTCTGCTGTCGGGTTTTCAGGTTGAACACCTGATCCTGCCTGACGGCGAGGCGTACAAGAACCTGGCGACCTTTGAGCAGATCATGTCTGCTCTGCTTGAAACCAACCATGGGCGCGATACGACACTGATCGCTCTGGGGGGCGGCGTGATCGGGGATGTGGTGGGCTTTGCGGCAGCAAGCTATCAACGTGGCATTCCTTTTATCCAGATCCCGACCACCCTGCTCTCCCAGGTTGACTCCTCTGTTGGCGGTAAAACCGCTGTCAACCACCCCCTCGGCAAGAACATGATTGGGGCTTTTTATCAGCCCAAACAAGTTGTTATCGATACCGAATGTCTGAGTACCTTGCCAGCCCGCGAATTTGCCGCAGGGATGGCCGAGGTGATCAAGTACGGCATCATTTGGGATGCTGATTTCTTCAGATGGCTGGAGCAGAACATGGTGCGTCTGCAACAGCTGGAACCTGCCGCGCTGGCCTACGCCATCAAACGCTGCTGCGAGATCAAAGCCGATGTGGTCGGTCAGGATGAGACCGAGCACGGCGTCCGTGCGCTGCTCAATCTGGGTCACACCTTTGGCCATGCCATCGAGGCCGAGCAGGGGTATGGCAACTGGCTGCACGGTGAAGCAGTATCCGCCGGCACCATGCTGGCAGCCTGGACTGCGCAGGCCCGTGGCGATATGAGCGAAGCGGACGTTGCGCGAGTGCGCGCCCTGCTGCTGGCCGCCAATCTGCCCATTCATGCGCCTGCCGAGATGGATTTCGCCGCCTTTATTCGCCATATGCGCCGTGACAAGAAGGTGCTGGAAGGCAAGCTGCGTCTGGTGTTGCCGGTTGGCATCGGCCATGCGCAGGTGGTGGGGGATGTGTCCGATGCCGAGTTGCTGGCGGTGATCGAGTCTGGTCGTGACGAATAAACTGCTAAAACTTCCTTCCCAGCGGCAGCTGGTTGACCGGCTGCTGCATTTGATTGAATTCAATCACCCTTTCATTTTTCTCTCCGGTAAACCCGGTTGTGGTCGCGGTACCCTGTGCGAATCCCTGCTCGGCGTGTTGCCGGAAAAAGTGCGGGTGGTAAGCCTGATTGGTACACCTGCCATGAAGATGGTGGATGTGCGCCAGCTGTTGCTGCCACAGGTGGTGGCGCGCCCGCTGTTCAATCCACAGGATGCATTGGCGGAGAGCTTCTTTCGCATGTTGGAGGGGAGCAAGCCAGCCACCCTGTTGCTACTGATAGAGCGTGCCGACCAGTTGCCGGCCGAATTGCTGGGAGAGTTGTGGGCGATCATCCGTCATAACGATACCTTGGCGGCACCCCATCAGCTGGCCATTATTGTCTCGGGCAGTGACGTCTGGTGTCGTACCCAACGGCCGCTGCTCAAAGGGCGTGCCATGCCAGCCCTTGAGCTGGAAGTGCCGCCACTGAGCCCGCCCGAGCAGCGCATCTTCTTGTATGAAAAAGCCAAAGAGCTCAAGATCCCCGCGACCCTCTTGCCCAAGCCGCAAGTGGAGGAGATCCTGAAAACGGCGAACGGACATCCGTCCACCATCATGCAGTTACTGGAGGATATCATGACCGACAGAAGGCCCAAGAAGCGTCAGGCGGAGTTGCCTGTCAAGAAGATTGCCACCGCTATCGCGCTGGTCGCTGGCGGCCTGCTGGCGCTGAGCTACCTGCTGCCTGCGCTGTTTGACAATGAAAGCAAACCGGCAGTGCAGGATCTTGCGCAGAACACGGCATTGCCGATCCCGGTAGCGGGAGGCGATCCCCTCACTGCTGGCAGTTCGAATATCGATGCCGCAGCACAAGGCGCGCAAAACAGCGATGCAGCCAGCAATCCCAACGGGGTAGTGAAGGATTGGCAGCCGGAGGCGAAAGTGTTGCCCAAGTCGGTGGAGAGCGAAACCGTGACCACCGAATCAACCAATTACGAAGGGCGTCGGGTGGTGATCTCTGACGAGGTCGTGCAAAAGCTGATGACCGAACCCAAGGTGAGCGGCGCACTGCCTACTGACGTGGTGGACGAGCTGACCGGCAAGAACCCGAGTGGCACAGCCCCCAGTGGTGCAATCGCAACCACGGCGCCAGCCAGTACCTCCAAAGCACTAAATCCGGTGACAACCGCAACGCCTGCGGCCACCACCAAAACCGCCAGCAACGAGCCGGTTGCCGCGCCAGCACCCAAGGTGGCCCTGACACCGGTCGCCACCTTGAACCAGAAGCCGCGCAACCACTACAGCGTTCAGCTGATGGGGGCGAGCAACACCAAGGCGGTGGATCAGTTTGTTGCTGAGCATGGTCTGGCGGGCAAGGTCTGGGTCTATCAGACCAAATTCCGTGGCAGCCCCTGGTATGTGGTGCTGCAAGGGGATTATGCCGGTTTGACCCAGGCCAAGAGCGCCATTCGCAAGCTTCCGCCAGCCTTGCTGAAAGGCCAGCCCTGGCCCAAGTCGTTTGCACAGATACAAAAAGAGCTGAAGCAATAGCCTTGATACCGGATAAGGGGGTAGAATCGTCCCCCTTTTTGGGTCTTGCCTTCTTACACACCGGATTTCCATGAAAAAAACACGCGCTTTTTTAAAATGGGCCGGGGGAAAATACTCCCTGGTTGAAGAGATTGCCGAGCGCCTGCCGGCCGGGCGTGTGTTGCTGGAGCCCTTCGTCGGGGCCGGGTCTGTGTTTCTCAACACCGACTACGACGCGTATGTGCTCAACGACATCAATCCGGATCTGATCTGCCTGTACAACCACCTCAAGCTGACGCCGGACAGTTTCATTGCCGAGGCGCGCAAGCTGTTTGTGGCAGAGCACAACCACAAGGCGGCCTATTACCGGCTGCGTACCCAGTTCAATCAGACCGAGACCACCTTCGAGCGGGCACTCTTGTTCCTGTTTCTCAACCGTCACGGTTTCAACGGACTGTGCCGCTACAACAAGAAGGGCGGCTTCAACGTGCCGTTCGGTTCCTACAAGAAGCCCTATTTCCCGGAAAAAGAGCTGTGGGCCTTTGCCGAAAAGGCGCAGAAGGCGACCTTTATCTGCGAGAGCTACGCCGACGCCATCAAGCGTGCCGAAGAGGATTGGGTTATCTACTGTGATCCTCCCTATGCGCCGCTCTCCACTACGGCGAGCTTCACCACCTATGCCTCCGGCGGGTTTACCCTGGATGATCAGGCGATCCTGGCGCGACTGGCCCGTCACACAGCCGCTCACAAAGGGGTGCCGGTGCTGATCAGCAACCACGATATTGAGCTGACTCGTGAGCTTTATCGCGGTGCCCGCCTCGACGAAATCTTGGTCAAGCGCACCATCAGTCGCAACGGCGGCACCCGCAACAAGGTGGCCGAGTTGTTGGCGCTATATCCGCCCGGAATCGAACCGGAGCAGGGCTACTATCCCAGCGACAGTGAACTGCTGCCACTGACGTAACAGACCATGCGGCGCCCAGGGGCGCCGTTTTTTTATGGGCGCGCCTGGGCCCGTGCCGATGCCGCAAAACCCGGGTGGTTGGGGGAGGGGAGGCGATTGCCCCATTTACCCCGCATTCGAGTCGTTTTCGCCCGCCTTTTACGTTAAAATTGCGCCGCTTTTTCTCCCAGGCTGCCAATGGATGATGCTGATGAAAGACTTTCTGATTGCCCCCTCGATCCTCTCTGCCGATTTTGCCCGTCTTGGTGACGATGTAGCCAAGGTCCTGGCTGCCGGTGCCGACGTGGTTCACTTCGACGTGATGGACAACCACTATGTCCCCAACCTGACCATTGGCCCCATGGTCTGTCAGGCGCTGCGTGACTACGGTATCGAGGCCCCCATCGACGTGCACCTGATGGTCAAGCCGGTGGATCGCATCATTCCTGATTTTGCCAAGGCGGGTGCTTCCCTCATCACCTTCCATCCGGAAGCATCCGATCACGTTGATCGCTCTTTGGGCCTCATCAAGGAGATGGGCTGCCAGGCGGGTCTGGTGCTGAATCCTGCTACCTCGCTCTCCTGCCTCGAGTATGTGATGGACAAGCTGGACGTGATCCTGCTGATGTCGGTCAATCCGGGCTTCGGCGGTCAGAGCTTCATCCCCGGTACCCTCGACAAGCTGCGTCAGGTGCGTCGTCTGATCGACGAGAGCGGTCGCGATATCCGCCTCGAGATCGATGGCGGGGTGAAGGTCGACAACATTCGCGAGATCGCCGAAGCGGGCGCCGACATGTTTGTCGCCGGCTCGGCCATTTTCAGCCAGCCTGACTACAAAGCGGTGATCGACAAGATGCGTGCGGAGCTGGCTCATGTCACACGCTGAGCGTGCATTTGATTTGGTGCTGTTCGATCTGGACGGCACCCTGATTGACAGCGCCGCCCAGTTGGCGCTGGCAGTCAATCTGACTCTGGCAGACCTCGGTCTGGCGCAGGCCGATGAAGCGGTGATCCGTACCTGGGTCGGCAACGGCGCCGACAAGCTGATCCAGCGGGCGCTCGCCTATCGCGAGGCCGATCCCGAGCTGTTTGCCAAGGCCCGCCCGATCTTTTTCCAGCACTACAACGCTTGCCTGCTGCAAGGGCTGGCGATGTATGAAGGGGTGGTGCAGAGTCTGCGCCGTCTGCAAAGCCTGGGCTACAAGCAGGCGATCGTCACCAACAAGCCGAGCGATTTCGTGGCACCCATCCTCGATGCCCTTGGCATCAGCGATTGTTTCGAACTCTGGCTTGGCGGCAACTGCGTGCCGGTCAAGAAGCCGAGCCCGGAGCCCTTGCTGCACGCTTGCCAGGAGTTGGGGGTGAGCCCGGCTCGCACTCTAATGGTGGGTGACTCCGAAAATGATGTGCTGGCGGCCAAGGCGGCTGGCATGAAGGTGGTAGGTCTTACATACGGCTACAACTATGGCCGTCCCATCGCCGACTCCCATCCAGACTGGGTATTCGAGCAGTTTGCCCAGCTCGATGCACTTTTGGTCTAATAGCGCAGTTGGGCTGGCTGAATAACAAGGATTAACACTCTCATGACTAAACCAATCGTATTGAGCGGAGCGCAACCCTCCGGTCAACTGACCATCGGCAACTACATGGGGGCCCTGCGTCAGTGGGTCAACATGCAGGATGAGTTCGACTGCCTCTACTGCATCGTCGATCTGCACGCCATCACCACTCGTCAGGACCCGGCTGCCCTGCGCAAGGCTTGTCTGGACGCAGCCGCCCTCTATCTGGCGGTCGGTATCGATCCCAAGAAGAGCACCGTCTTCATCCAGTCTCACGTGCCGCAGCACGCCGAGCTGGGCTGGATCCTCAACTGCTATACCCAGATGGGTGAGCTGTCGCGCATGACCCAGTTCAAGGACAAGTCCGCCCGTTTCGAGAACAACGTCAACGTCGGCCTGTTCGGCTATCCGGTGCTGATGGCGGCCGACATCCTGCTCTATCAGGCCAATCAGGTGCCGGTCGGCAACGACCAGAAGCAGCATCTGGAGCTGACCCGTGACATCTGTACCCGTTTCAACAACCTCTATGGTGACGTGTTCACCATGCCGGAGCCCTTCATTCCGACCGAAGGGGCGCGGGTGATGAGTCTGCAGGATCCGACCAAGAAGATGTCCAAATCGGATGACAACGAAGCCAACTTCATCGGCCTGCTGGAAGATCCCAAGCAGATCGTCAAGAAGATCAAGCGTGCGGTGACCGACTCCGACGAGCCGGCGGTGGTGCGTTTCGACCCGGAAAACAAACCGGGTGTCTCCAACCTGCTGACCCTGATGTCCGGGGTGACGGGTCGCTCCATCCCCGAGCTGGAGCAGCACTTCGAAGGCAAGATGTACGGTCACCTCAAGACCGAAACCGCCGAAGCCGTGGTGGCGCTGCTGGAACCGATCCAGGCCCGTTTCCACGAGTTGCGTCAGGATGAGGCCCATCTGATCGCGATTCTGGCAGAAGGAGCACAAAAGGCGCGTGAAAGAGCTGAAAAAACCCTGACCAGCGTATATGATGTAGTCGGCTTCGTTCCTCGAGCCTGACATACTGGGAAGGTGTAGTAGAAGAGAGCTGGGTATTTGCCTGGCTTTCTTTATTTTCTGCCCGGCTATTTTGTTTAATTTCTTTATTTCAACCTGGGTAATATCCCCAAGAGAAAGCATGCCTGTTCAACCAACTATTTCTGCTGAAGAGCTGAGTGACAAAGGTCACTGGCTACGTAAATTTCGCAAGGCGAAAAACCTCAATACCCTGCAGTTGATGGTCTCCAATGCCATCGACAAGCACCATAAAACCCCTGCCGTTGCTGCCGCCATCTATCTGGCCGAGTGTCAGCGTGAACGGGAAATGGAACAGGGTCGTTATCTCGATCGTTAATTCTCCGCTGTTGGTTATCTCATGCTGTTGTTGATCGATAACTACGACTCTTTTACCTGGAACCTGGTGCAATATTTCGGCGCCCTGGGACAAGAGGTTGTGGTCAAGCGCAATGATGAACTGACGCTTGATGCCATAGCGCAGCTCTCCCCCCGTTTTCTGGTGATCTCTCCCGGTCCCTGTACGCCCAATGAGGCAGGGATCTCTCTCGATGCCATCAGCCACTTTGCTGGCAAGCTGCCCATTCTCGGCGTCTGTCTCGGTCATCAGTCGCTGGCGCAGGCCTTTGGCGCCCGCGTAGTCCGTGCCCGTCAGGTAATGCACGGCAAAACCTCGCTCATCCGCCATTGCAATGAGGGGGTGTTCAAGGGGCTCAACAACCCGCTTCGGGTGACCCGTTACCACTCGCTGGTGGTGGAGCGCGACACGCTGCCCGACTGCTTCGACATTACCGCCTGGAGCGAGCATGCCGATGGCTCGTTTGACGAGATCATGGGGCTGCGCCACAAGACGCTCCCTGTCGAGGGCGTTCAGTTCCATCCGGAGAGCATTTTGAGCGAGCAGGGCCATCAGTTGCTGGCCAACTTTCTGGCGCGTTCATAAAAAGTTGTGATCGCCTTCTCAAGTTCGAGAGAAGGCAAAAAAAATTTCCCTGACACTTTATTCACCCCCTCTCCTGCCCAAATTATCTCTTGCCAAGCCCCCCTGAGTCGTTATGCAATGCGGTTGCCTAAAATCTCAAGAGCAATCGAACATTGTTCCTTATAGGCCGTCTTGTTACAGACTTTTTACTTTATTTCTGTGATAATCCCGTCACGTTTACACGGATTTAACTTTTGGGCGGTGGATTATTCTGTCGCCGAATCGAAGGAGAGCTATATGTCAGAGTTGTTGGCAGTGACACGTGAAGTGTTTGATGAAGTGATGGTTCCCAACTATGCGCCCGCCAAGATCATCCCGGTGCGTGGTGAAGGGTCACGTGTCTGGGATCAGGAAGGGCGCGAGTATGTCGACTTCGCCGGTGGCATCGCCGTCAACGGTTTGGGTCATTGTCACCCCAAGCTGGTCGAGGCCCTGAAAACCCAGGGCGAGAAGCTGTGGCACCTCTCCAACGTCATGACCAACGAGCCGGCCCTGCGTCTGGCCAAGAAGCTGGTCGCCGCCACCTTTGCCGACAAGGTCTACTTCTGCAACTCCGGCGCCGAGGCAAATGAAGCGGCCCTCAAGCTGGCTCGCCGCTACGCCATCGAGAAGTTTGGTGAGCAGAAGACCCAGATCATCGCCTTCAATCAGGGCTTCCACGGTCGTACCTTCTTTACCGTCAGCGTCGGTGGCCAGGCAGCCTACTCCGATGGCTTCGGTCCCAAGCCCGGTGACATTACCCATGTTCCCTACAACGATCTGGCGGCGCTGGCCGAGGTGATCTCCGACAACACCTGCGCCGTGGTGATGGAGCCGCTGCAAGGGGAGGGTGGCATCATTCGTCCTACCGACGAGTTTGCCAAAGGGGTGCGCGAGTTGTGCGACAAACACAATGCCCTGCTGGTGTATGACGAAGTGCAGTCAGGGGTCGGCCGGACCGGTGATCTCTATGCCTATATGGGTCTGGGCGTCACGCCGGACATCCTCACCAGCGCCAAGGCGCTGGGTGGCGGTTTCCCCATCGGCGCCATGCTGACTACCAACGAAATCGCCTCTTACCTGAAAGTGGGCACTCACGGCTCTACCTACGGCGGCAACCCGCTGGCCTGTGCGGTGGCGGAAGCGGTGATCGACGTGATCAACACTCCGGAGGTGCTGGCAGGCATCAAACAGCGCGAACAGCTGTTCCGCGATGGCCTTGAAGCCATCAACGCCAAATACCACTGCTTTAGCGAGATCCGCGGCAAGGGTCTGCTGCTGGGCGCGGCCCTGAGCGATGCCTACAAGGGGCGTTCCCGCGACTTTCTGCTGGCCTCCATCGATCAGGGGCTGATGGCACTGGTGGCTGGTACCAACGTGGTTCGTTTTGCCCCTTCACTGGTGATCCCGGAAGCGGACATCAAGGAAGGGTTGGCCCGCTTCGAGAAGGCGGTTGCCCAGGTGGTTAACGCCTGATTCCAAATTGAGGTGGGGAGCTCTCCCGGCAGGAGCCGGGACCCCACCTGTCGTCAATGAAAGGGAGTTGTCATTTATGTTGGTTATCCGTCCCATCGAGCAAAAAGATTTTGCCGGGCTCAAGACCTGCGCCATCGAGTCCGGCACCGGCATGACCTCGTTGCCCGTCAACGATGAGCTGCTGCAGCGCAAGATTGATGCCTCTACCCAGACTTTTTCCGACAAGCCCGCCGGCAAGGGGGACTGCCTCTACTTCTTCGTGGCCGAGGATCTGGAGACCGGCGAGATGGTCGGCACCTGTGCCATCGATGCCGCGGTTGGCCTCTCCCAGCCGTTTTACAACTACCACATCGGCAAGGTGGTGCACTCTTCCCCCAAGCTCGGCATCTACAACGTCGTTGAAACCCTGACCCTCTCCAACGACTACACCGGCAACTCCGAGCTCTGCACCCTGTTCTTGCGCGAATGTGCCCGCGAGGGGCTCAACGGCCGCCTGCTCTCCAAGCACCGCTTTCTGTTTATGGCCGAACACCCCGAGTTGTTTGACGAGACCGTCTTCGCCGAGATGCGCGGCGTCTCCGATGCCAACGGCCACAGTCCCTTCTACGAGTGGCTGCAGACTCATTTCTTCTCGATGGATTTTCCCACCGTCGACTATCTGACCGGCATCGGCAAGAAGCGTTTTATCGCCGAACTGATGCCCAAGTACCCCATCTACGTCAATTTGCTGAGCAAAGAGGCGCGGGCCGTTATCGGCCAGACCCACGAGAAGACCCGCCCGGCCATCAAGATGCTGCAGGACGAGGGCTTCGTGAACCGTGGCTACGTCGATATTTTCGATGCGGGCCCCACCGTCGAGTGCGACGTGAAGAATATCCGCAGCGTGCGCCGCAGCAAGAAGCTGCGGGTGCTGGTGGGCGAGCCTATCGGTGGCAAGACCCACCTTATCTGCAACAGCCGTTTCGAACATTACCGCGCCTGCTACGGCAATATCCGGGTCGATCTCGACAAGCATGAAGCCATCATTCCGCCCAAGATGGCGGCGGCACTCAAGGTGCAGGATGGAGACATGGTGCGGGTGGTCGACCTCGACTGAGACAAACAGGACAAGCAAACCGATTATCAGACAGGCAGCCGAGGCTGCCTGCCAGCGACAGGGAGTGAATGGATGAGCCAGTTAGTGCAATTTATCGACGGTCAGTGGCTTGCCGGTGAAGGCAAGCCGTTCGAGTCAACCGATCCGGCCAAGAACGAGGTGATCTGGCAGGGGGCTGCCGCCAGCGCGGCGCAAGTGAATGCCGCCGTCAAGGCCGCCCGTGCCGCCTTCTACCACTGGGCGGACATGAGCCTTGAGGATCGCCTGGCCATAGTGCGCCGTTATGCCGACCTGCTTGGCGAGCAGAAAGAGGCACTGGCCCTGACCATCGCCCGCGAAACCGGCAAACCGCTGTGGGAGACCCGTACCGAAGTGGCCGCCATGCAGGGCAAGATTGCCATCTCCATCCGTGCGCACGACGAGCGCACCGGCACCGTTGAAAATGCCATGCCGGGCGCCAAGGCGTTTGTCCGTCACAAGCCCCACGGTGTGGTAGCTGTGTTCGGCCCCTACAACTTCCCGGGCCATCTGCCCAACGGTCATATCGTCCCTGCACTGATTGCGGGTAACGCCGTGGTGTTCAAACCCTCCGAGCTGACCCCTATGGTGGCCGAAGCCATGGTCAAGGTGTGGCAGCAGGCCGGATTGCCCAAGGGAGTGCTCAATCTGGTGCAAGGGGAGGTCGAGACTGGCAAGGCGCTGGCTGGCAACCCCGATATCGACGGCCTCTTCTTTACCGGCTCGTCCCGCACCGGCCATTTCCTCCATCAGCAGTTTGCCGGTCAGCCGGGAAAAATTTTGGCGCTGGAGATGGGCGGCAACAACCCGCTGATCGTGAAAGAGGTGAGCGACATCGACGGCGCCGTCCATGCCATCGTCCAGTCTGCCTTCATCACTTCCGGTCAGCGCTGCACCTGCTCCCGCCGTCTGTTTGTCGAGCGCGGCGAGCGGGGCGATGCGCTGGTCAAGCGACTGATCGAGGTGGTCGGCCAGATCAAGGTCGGCCTCTATGACGCCGCCGAGCAGCCTTTCATGGGTTCGATGATAAGCGAGAAGGCAGCACAGGGCATGGTCGAGGCGCAAGCCAATCTGCAGCGCCTCGGTGGCGAGAGCCTGCTTACCCTCAAGCACCTGGAAGCGGGCACCGGCTTTGTCTCTCCGGGCATTATCGACGTGACCCTAGTTGTCGCACTGCCGGACGAAGAGTACTTTGGCCCGTTGCTGCAACTCATTCGCTATGACGATTTCGATGCCGCCATCGATCAGGGCAACGCCACCCGCTACGGTCTCTCGGCCGGTCTGCTGGGGGACAAGGAGGCGGACTGGCACCATTTCTTCAAGCGGATCCGCGCCGGTATCGTCAACTGGAACAAGCCCATCACCGGTGCCTCCAGTGCCGCGCCGTTTGGCGGTATCGGTGCTTCCGGCAACCACAGAGCGAGCGCCTACTACGCTGCTGATTACTGTGCTTACCCAGTTGCCTCCGTTGAAGACAGCAAGGCCGCTATGCCGGATCAGCTGTCTCCTGGTTTGACGTTTTAAGAGCAAACGGGGATGCCAATGCAGCAGAGATGGCTCAACGCCGCCGACTACTGTGTCATATCCCCGGTTGCCTCTGTCGAAGACAGCAAGGCCGCCATGCCGGAACTGTCGCCCGGCCTGCGCTTCTAATAACGACACGGGGCATCCAGCGGTGCCCCCATCTGTACCCGCAATCAAAGGAAAGAGAGATGCAAAAGGATATAGACACCCTGTTCAGCCATCTGTGGGACAACTACATCAAGGTGACCCCGAGCGCCCTCAAGGTGCACACCCTGCTGGGTGGCGGCGAGCCCATCGTCAACGATCACGTGGCGTTTCGTACCTACAACCTGCCCAAGCTGGGGCTGGAGAAGCTGGCAGCCCACTTCCTGGCGCTCGGTTACGAGCAGAAGGGCGAGTACGTTTTCAAGGCCAAGAAGCTCTACGCCAAGCACTTCGAGCATCAGGATCCGGACGCTCCCAAGGTGTTTATCAGCGAGCTGAAGGTGGAAGAGCTCTCCCCGGCTGCCCAAGCCATCATCCACAAGCTGGCGGATCAGGTGCCCGATCATCTGACCGATACACCGGCATTTCTCTACACCGGCGCCCCCTGGCAGGTCTCCTATGCCGATTATCAGACCCTGCTGGCGGAGAGCGAGTACGCGGCCTGGATGGCAGCCTGGGGTTATCGTGCCAACCACTTCACGGTCAATATCAACAAGTTGAAGGATTTTGACACCATCCATCAGGTCAATGGGGCGCTGAAGGCTGCGGGTTTTGTCCTCAACAGTGTGGGTGGCGAGGTGAAGGGGGATCCGCAGGTGATGCTGGAGCAATCCTCCACCATGGCGGACAAAGCAGAGGTGCCGTTCAGCGATGGGGTGCGTACCATCCCGAGCTGCTTCTACGAGTTTGCCCTGCGCTATCCGCAGGCCGATGGCGTGCTCTATCCGGGCTTTGTCGAGGCCTCGGCGGACAAGATCTTCGAATCGACGAATGCCATGTAACGGGAGCCACCCTGTTTCAGTCGCAACGCCTCCTTTGTGGAGGCGTTTTGTTTGGCGCAGAGTGATGGTATCGGGTGTTGTCTGACGCCGCGTGAAGAGGGAATTTGGACGGCGCCTAATAGGTGAGAATTTGTTGATAAAAATGTGAACTAGATCACTTTAGACGACACGGATTGACGCGGGCGGCGGAGCAAAAAGGAGTAGAATGGCGCTTTATTTTTGCGGGGCCAATCGATGCCTAATTATCACTTTTTCAAGCAGGGGCAGGCGCTTACCTATCTAGATGCCAATGCGCTCAGCTATAGCGATGAGCGTCGTCAACTGGTCGAACAGGGATTTGCCGCCATCGCCGCCCCCACCTTTGCAGATACCCCGGCCGAAGCTCTTGAGCTGCTTCGCACTCATCAGGCACTACAGGATGAGGCGCAGGCCAACGCCCTTTGTCTGACGGTTGCCGCTATTCCGGCGGTGATCGCAACTCTGTCCGGGCACTGACGCTGCCGCCAGGCTCACGTAAACAAAAAATGGTGCCACTGTGATGGCACCATCCTATCGGTTTGCCTGCTTGCCCTGAGCCGTTTAGCGCTGGTGCAGATCACCTTCGATAACCAGCACGGTATCCATCCCCGCCGCCTTGCCAGCCTCAAGCCCGATCCGTGTATCTTCAAATACCAGACAGTTGGCCGGATTGGCACCGAGCAGCTCGGCCACCCGCAAGAAGGTATCAGGGTGCGGTTTGTGGTTGGTGACATCATCGGCGCTGACCACCACAGAGATATAGGCGTCGAGTCCGGTGCTTTTGAGGATGGAGTCCGCCTGATTGCGCGGTGAGCCGGTGCCAATCCCCATCTTGACCTTGCCGTGATAGTGCCTGACCAGCTCCCACATCTTGGGAAAGACGCTGACCTTGTCGATATGTTCCATATAGAGGGCAATCTTGCGACGGGTAAAAGCCTCGACATCCACCGTCAGCCCCTGCTGCTCGGCCAGCATGGCGATGATCTTGCGGGTGGGAATGCCGCCGTACTGATAGAGCTGTTCCCGCTCGAAAGGGATGCCGAATTCGGCGCAGGTGAGCTCCCACGCATCCAGATGAAGGGGCATGGAATCTACCAAAGTGCCATCCATATCGAAAATCAGGGCATCGTAGTGATCAAACCCGTACTGCTCACGCTCGCTCATGGGGGCTCCTAGAATCAAATAGGGCAGGCTAGCAGAAACGCTCGGCACTTTGTGGGATCGGCTTCATGGTTGGGTAGATTGTGGCCGCCGTTTTTTCTATCTCTTGCTGATTTGTGAGACAATAATCCGTTCATTGCCGGATACTTTGGCATATCAGATCTGCGAGTCCGCTTATGACCTCGAAAATATCCCCCAAAACCATCTTCTCCAGTGTGGCGCTGGTGATCGCGCTCGGTTCACTGGAAAAGAGCATCGTTACCACCCCGCTGCCCATGATTGGCGCCGAGCTGCACGCCGGTGCCGCCCTCACCTGGGTGGTCACCGCCTACCTGCTGGCCGCCACCGCCGTGCTGCCCCTCTATGGCAAGCTGAGCGATCTCTTTGGCCGGGTGCGGATGCTCAATATCGGCATCGGCCTGTTTCTGGCAGGCTCGGTGGCCTGCGCCCTCTCCCAGGATCTGCAGACCCTGCTGGCAGCGCGGGTGCTGCAAGGGCTGGGGGGCGGCGGTCTGATTGCCCTCGCGTTTACCGTGATTGCCGACACCATTCCGCCGCGGGAGGTGGGCAAATATCAGGGCTACATTTCGGCAGTCTATGCGGTCTCCAGCATCGCCGGCCCCTTGCTCGGCGGCTACTTCACCGAGCAGCTCAGCTGGCGCTGGATCTTCTGGATCAATCTGCCGCTCGGGGCGCTGGCGGTCTTTCTCATCAACCGCAACCTCAAGCAGCTCAACGTGCGTCGCCACAGTCGCTTCGACTGGAAGGGGGCGGCTCTGCTGATTACCGTCACCACGCTCACCCTGTTGCTGCTCTCGCCGGAGGCGGCGCTGCCCGCCGTCTGGCTCTCGGCGGCGCTGGGCGTTGCACTGCTGCTGCTCATTCTGATTGAGCGGCGTGCCCACGACCCCATATTGCCCGCCCATCTGGCCCGGCTGCCCGGCTATCTGGTGAGCGTGCTGCTGGTGATACTCTCCCAGCTGCTGATGTTTGCCGTGCTGGTCTATCTGCCGTTGCAGATGCAGTGGCAGAAGGGGATGAGCGCCAGCGAGAGCGGCGCCATCATGGTCATCTTCATGATTTGCATCACTGCCGGCGCCTTTGTCGGCGGCAAGCTGATTGGTCGTACCGGTCACTACAAGAGCTTTGTTGCGGTGGGCTTTGGCCTTGCGGCGGTGGCGCTGTGGCAGATCCACTTCGATGCCTGGGTCAGACTGGCGCTCGGGTTTGCCGGTATTGGTCTCGGTCTGGTGCTGCCCGCCCTCTCGGTAGTAGTGCAAAATGCCCTGCCACGGCAGGATCGCGGCATCGGCATGTCGCTGTTCAACTTCGGACGGGAGCTCGGCGGTGCCGTCGGCGTGGCCATTTGCTCCATGCTTTTCCACTTCCGCCTGCCAGCCGGCAGTGATGGCGATCTGAGCCGGCTCGCGCCCGATCTGCTGGCCCCGGGCTTCAGCGCGACCTATATCGGCATGGCACTGATCGCCACGCTGGCGCTGCTCATCACATTGCTGGCGTTGAAGCGCCACGAGCTGGCCTCCATCAGCGCCTGATTTGGCCTGTGCCGACATTGGCTCACCATAGATAGCATCAGGGCTCCCCGCGGGGGAGCCCTGATTGTTATTTGGCGAATAGCGTGGCTGTTGCCATCAAGCCATGCGCGAGTTACTCCTGCGCCGGACTCTCCTTGCCTGCCAGCTGGCTCAGCCAGGCGAAGCGGCGATTAGCCTCCTGCTCCGCCTCTTCATAGAGCTGGCTGGCCACCTCCGGCAGCTGGCGCTCCAGCCGCTGGAAGCGGGGCTCGTGGCGCAAGGTCTCGGCCAGTGAGGTATTGGGTGCCCGCGAGTCGAGCGCCAGCGGCAGTTTGCCCTCGTCAGCGCGGCGCGGATCGAAGCGGTAGAGGGGCCAGAAGCCGGTGGCGGTCAGCTGTTTCATCTGCTCATGGCTCTCGGCCATGTCGTAGCCATGCTCCTCGCAGGGGCTGTAGGCGATGATGAGCGACGGTCCCGGGTAGGCTTCCGCCTCCTGAATTGCCTTCACCGTCTGGTTCATCTGGGCACCGAGGGATATCTGCGCCACATAGACGTGACCATACATCATCACGCTGGCCCCCAGATCCTTGCACGCCTTGCGCTTGCCCTGCTCGCCAAACTTGGTAATGGCACCGAGTGGCGTCGCCTTCGACTGTTGGCCGCCGGTGTTGGAGTAGCACTGGGTGTCGAGCACCAGCACATTGATGTTCTCCCCCAGACTCAGCACATGGTCGAGTCCGCCAAAGCCGATGTCGTAGGCCCAGCCATCGCCGCCGATGAGCCAGACCGATTTTTCCACCAGATAGTCCGCATCGCGAGCCAGCTCAAGGGCCTCCGAGGCCTTGCTCTCTTGCAGCAGCTTCCGCAACTGCTGGATATGGGCCCGCTGCTCGGAAACCGGCAGGGTGGCATCGCCGAGCGCCTCGCGCAGCGCAGCCGGTATGGTGTCGCCCAGGCTCGCCAGCAGACGGCGCACCCGCTCCCTGTGCTGATCGACGGTAAGACGGAAGCCCAGTCCGAACTCGGCGTTGTCTTCAAACAGCGAGTTGGCCCAGGCTGGACCGCGCCCCTCGGCGTTGGTGGTATAGGGGGTGGTAGGCAGGTTACCGCCATAAATGGACGAGCAGCCGGTGGCGTTGGCAATCAGCAGCCGATCGCCATAGAGCTGGGTCAGCAACTTGATATAGGGAGTCTCGCCACAGCCGGAGCAGGCGCCGGAGTATTCAAACAGCGGCGAGATGAGCTGGGAGGTGCGGATGTCGATGCGCTCCAGCTGCTCGGCGCTGCGCTCTGGCAGGTCGAGGAAGAAATCGTAGTTGGCCTTCTGCTCGTCGAGGTGATCGAGCCGTGAAGCCATATTGATCGCCTTGCGATCCGGGTTGCTGCGATCCTTGGCCGGGCAGACCTCGACGCAGAGATTGCAGCCTGTGCAATCCTCCGGCGCCACCTGCAGCACGTACTGCTGGCCGCGCATGTCACGGGATTTCACATCCAGCGCATCGAGAGTGGTGGGAGCAGCGGCCAGCGCATCCGGTTCCACCACCTTGGCGCGAATAGCTGAGTGGGGACAGGCGGCGACACAGTAGTTGCACTGAGTGCAGAGCTCCGCCTCCCAGATGGGGATCTCCGTGGCGATGTTGCGCTTCTCCCAGCGAGTGGTGCCGACCGGCCAGGTGCCATCCGGCGGGAAGGCCGAGACAGGCAGGTTGTCACCCAGCCCCGCCAGCATGGCGGCGGTGACGGTCTGGACAAAATCGGGGGCCTTGGCCGAAACCACCGGCGGGCGCGGGCGGCTGGTGGGATCCAGCTCGCCAAGTGGCACTCGGGTCAGGGCGGCGCAGGTCGCCTCCAGTGCCTGCCAGTTGCGTTCGACCAGCGCTTGTCCCTTGCTGCCATAGCTGGTGGCGATGGCTTGCTTCAGCAGGCTGGTCGCCTCTGCGGGGGGAATGATGGCGCTGAGCTGGAAGAAGGCCATCTGCATCACGGTATTGATGCGGTTGCCGAGCTGGCAGTCGCGGGCAATTTTGGCGGCGTTGATGATGTAGAAGCGCGCCTCTTTCTCGCGCAGGGCATGCTGCACCTCGCTGGGGAGACGTTGCCAGATCTCCGCTTCGCTGTAGGGGGTGTTGAGCAGGAAGATACCGCCTGTTTTCAAGCGCTCCGCCATCCGGTACTTGTCGACAAACTGCCACTGATGGCAGCCGATAAAGTCCGCCTCTTCCACCAGATAGGCCGATTGCAGCGGCCGCTCGCCCACCCGCAGGTGAGAGACGGTGAGGCCGCCCGCCTTTTTGGAGTCGTAGACGAAATAGCCCTGCGGATAGAGGTCGGTGTGGTTGCCGAGGATTTTGATGCTGTTCTTGGCCGCCGAGACGGTGCCATCGCTGCCAAGGCCGTAGAAGAGCGCCTCCAGCTTGTGTTGCTGGCTGTGGATGGGGCTTTGCGAATTCAGCGCGGGCAGCGGCAGTGAGAGACCTGTGATGTCATCGAAGATGCCGACGGTAAAGCGTGGGCGCGGGTTCTCCTGCGCCAGTTCGGCAAACACCGCTAGCGCGCAGGCGGGGCCGAACTCTTTGGAGGAGAGGCCGTAGCGACCCCCAATCACTCGCGGCAGGCTTGCCCGCTCGCCCCGGCTGACCGCTTCGGCCAGTGCCGTCATCACGTCAAGATAGAGGGGCTCAGCCTGTGCGCCCGGCTCCTTGGTGCGATCCAGCACGGCGATGGAGCGGGCACTCTCGGGAATCGCGGCCAACAGGTGATCGGCCGAGAAGGGGCGGAACAGCCGCACTTTCACCAGACCTACCTTCTCCCCTTGGGCCAGCAGGCGCTCGATCACCTCTTCACAGGTGCCGATGGCTGAGCCCATCAGCACCACAATCCGCTCCGCCTGCGGGTGGCCGACATATTCAAACGGCCGGTAGTGGCGGCCGGTCTGCTTGCCAAAAGCTTGCATCGCCTCGCTCACATGGCCATAGGCAGCGTCATACCAGGGGGTGCTCGCCTCCCGGCACTGGAAGTAGGTGTCCGGGTTGGCGGCAGTGCCGCGAATGACCGGTTTGTCGGGGGTGAGCGCCCGGTCACGATGGGCACGGATGGCATCTGCGGGCAGCAGGGCACGCAGGGTGTCGTCAGCGAGCGGCGCTATCTTGGCGATCTCGTGAGAGGTACGAAAGCCGTCGAAGAAGTGGATAAAGGGGAGGCGGCTGTTGAGGCTCGCTATCTGGGAGATCAGGGCAAAGTCCTGCGCCTCCTGCACATTGCTGGCACAGAGCATGGCGCAGCCGGTCTGGCGTACCGCCATCACGTCAGAATGATCGCCAAAGATAGATAGCGCGTGGGTCGCCACGGTGCGCGCCGCCACATGCAGCACAAAGGGGATAAGCTGACCCGCCAGCTTGTAGAGGTTGGGGATCATCAGCAGCAAACCCTGCGATGAGGTAAACGAGGTCGCCAGCGCGCCGGTCTGCAGGGCGCCGTGGACGGCGGCGATGGCGCCCCCTTCCGACTGCATCTCGACAACCCGGGGCACATCCCCCCACAGGTTCTTGCCCCGCTCGCTCGACCAGGCCGACGACTGTTCAGCCATGGCCGAGCTGGGGGTTATGGGGTAGATGGCGATGACTTCGCTGGTGCGGTACGCCACCGAGGCGACTGCGTTATTCCCGTCTGTGGTGATCATCTGTTTTCCACTTTGCTATGCCAGTTTGAAGGCCGATAGTTGCATCGGCAATGGATAGGTCGCAGGCATAGTAAGAGGGGCAATAAGAGCGTATCAAACGGGATAAATAATCAATTAATAAGTCAGTAATAGTGGTTAATTTAATCCCGCTGCGTGGGTGCGTGATTTTCTGCTGACAGCCAACGGGAGGTGGTTGACGGGCCATTGACATGGCCCGTCAGCACGGGGTTAACCCCGATCCACTTGCAGCCAGATGGCGCACTGATAAGGGGCGAAGAGCTGCATCGGTTCGCTTGGGTAATTGGCCAGCAACAACCGCATCTTGTCTGTCACCTTGTCGAAGTGGGGCATCGGCAAGGGGTTCGCCGTGAGATTGGCGAGCAGCAGCAGGGTGTGCTGCTCTCCGCTGGTCGGATCCTGCCAGTGGCGGCGATAGGTGATGCGCTCGGGATCATCCCCATCCAGCAGCTCGAAATTACCGTGGCGAATGACCGGGTGAGCCTTGCGCAGGGCGATGAGCTGGCGATAGCAGTGAAACGGCGAGTCGGGGCGGGCCAGCTGCTCGGCGGTATTTATCTCGACGTGGTTGGTATTGAGGGCAATCCAGGGCGTGGTGGTGCTGAAACCGGCGTGGAGGCCAGCGTTCCACTGCATCGGGGTACGGGCATTGTCGCGGCCGATGGCATCGAGCCGCCGACTCAGCTCGGCAGGATCCAGCCCTGACTGGCTGGCGCGGTAGTTGATGGCCTCCACATCGCGCAGCTCGCCCGGCTGCCAGTGGCGGTTGGTCATGGCGAGCTCCTCCCCCTGATAGATGAAGGGAGTGCCCTGCATCATATGCAGCACCATGGCCCACAGCCTGGCGCTGGTTTCACGCCACTCGGGCCTGTCATCGCCAAAGCGGGAGACGGCGCGGGGCAGGTCGTGGTTGCCGAGAAACAGGCTGTTCCAGCCACGCCCGTGTAGCCCTTGCTGGTGGCGGGTCATGGCTCGCTTGAAGGCGAGGGGATCAAAGCGGGATGACCACTTGTCACTGCCCAGCCCCAGATGTTCGAAGTTGAACACCATGCTGAACTCGCTGCCATCTGTGCTGGAGTAGCACTGCATATGGGCGAGATCGGCCCCCCAGGTCTCCCCCACCGTGATGATCCCCTTGCCGCCGAAGCTCGCGGCATTGAGCTCGCGGATATAGTCGTGCAGGTGCGGGCCGTTGCTCATGGCCAGTCGGTCCCACTCTTTGCTCACCATATCGATCACATCGAAGCGAAACCCCTTGATCCCTTTGCCCAGCCAGAAGTTGATCACCTCTGCCATCTCGGCACGCACCGCCGGGTTATCCCAGTCCAGATCGGCCTGACTGGGATCGAAGTTGTGCAGATAGTAGCGATCAAGCGCTGGCACATACTGCCAGCCGCTACCGCCAAAAATCGAGGTAATGGGGTGAGCATCGACAAAGGCTTGATCGCGAAATACGTAGTACTCCTGATAGCGCGAGTCGCCGGCCAGTGCTTTCATAAACCACTCATGCTCGGTGGAGGTGTGGTTGGCGACGATATCCATCATGATACCGATGCCGTGAGCGGCCGCTTCGGCTATCAGCTGCTCCATCTCGGTCAGGGTGCCGAAGGCGGGGTCGATGGCACGGTAGTCCGCCACGTCATAGCCGTTGTCCCGCTTGGGGGAGCGATAGATGGGGGTGAGCCAGAGCATATCGACCCCGAGGGTGGCCAGATAACCGAGACGCTGACGGATGCCGTTGATATCGCCCATGCCGTCGCCATCGCTGTCCTGAAAACTCATGGGGTAGACCTGGTAAATAACGCAGCTCTCGAGGTCGATATCGGGCGTATGGCGGGGTTGCGGGTTCATCAGCTTGGCCGGTTGGGGGAAGAGATTTTCTATCTTACCCAGATGGGCGGGCAGTCAACAGGGCAGGGGAAACCTTGAAAAGGGTTCCATTGTTGGCTGATTGCCAAAAGTGCGGGGAGGGTCACAAAGGTGCCATCCCGGGCCACGGCTGTGGTCGGGATGGCACGGCACTTAGTGTTGATGCTATGCAGGAATACTGGTTATTGAGCAGCCTTGGCCTGCTCGCTGTGCTGCTCCTGCTGGCGTTCTGCCTTCTCTTGTTGGCGCTCCGCTTGTGCTTCCAGCTCCTTGCCGAGGAAGTAGTTCAGGAAGGTGCGGATCACCGCGATGATGGCGAGGCGGATCAGCTTCTCTTTGCTCGGTGCGACCGTGGTGGCCAGGATGTCGGCGGCCAGCTGGAACTCCAGCGCCAGAATGAGCCAGCTGCCAAAGCAGAGACGAATGCGCGGAAAGCCGGGCTGGTGATCCCGCACCCGCGCCGCCAGCCAGAGGGTCTTGCCAAGCCCTATCACCACACAGGCGATGGAGATGATCTCCAGCAGCAGCTGGAACAGCTCGACCCCGTGCATCATCCCCTCTTTCAGGCTCGCTATCTCAAACACTCGGGTCACCTCCCTGATTCAAAAGAGGACACTATTAACACATCGCTCGGCAAAGGCCAAATCCGGCTCAGGCAATCAGTTTGAATTTAATCACATAGAGCGGCGGCAGGGCGGGGTAGATATCCCTGATCACCTGTTTGAGCTCAGGGAGGGTCATGTTCTCCTGACGGGCGTGCTCGTCGTTCAGTTCATCGAAGGCGACCGCCTTGACCGAGAGCACCTCTATGGTGCCAAAGGGCTGGTGCTCCGGGTTGGTGAACAGCGCCAGACGTTGGCCGGGCTGCCAGTTGGCCTCGCTCTCGTCGCGGATGGTGATGGTCTTGCGGCCCGCCTGAATGTCGGCAACGAAGCGGCTGAAGAAGGTGAATTCGGGATAGGAATGAGCAGACATGGTGACTCCTGACTGGGTGAATCGAAATGAGGTGAATGGAAATCAAAGATCGAGATAGGCGCGCAGCCTGGCCAGATCGGCGATGACGGGGCCGTCACTGCTGTCGGCAATTATGCCCTGTTCGACCAGCTCCTTGAGGGCGCGGCGATAAACCCGCTCGGTGGTGCCGAAGCGCGCCGCCTCATGGGCCCGCTTGCGCGATCCCAGCATCGGAGTGCGCTGGCGCTCACGCCATAGCTCATAGGCGATGTTGTAGGCGATGGGGTGGAGCAGCCGGCTGGTGGTGATCTCCAGGGTGTCGAGATAGTCGCTGGCAAGCGCCGCAGCGAAAAAGAGGGTCAACTCAGGTTCTGCCAGCAGGCGCTGGGCTAGTTTGTTGGCGCAGATGACTCGGGCATCCAGCTCGGTCTCGGCCACCACGTTCCACTGCACCGGGGTGGCGCTGAAGAACTCCATCTCACCGAAGATCTGGCTGTGGCACTCAATTTCGCCAAGCTGGAAGATGCGGCCCGAGTGGACGGCGCTATTGAGGGAGACCCGGCCATGTTCGACCAGATAGAGCTGCTCGCTCTGCTCCCCCTGCCGCATTATCAATTCGCCCGGCAGGTAACGGCGCAGAAACAGGGTGCAGGCGTCGAGCGCCGCGGCAAAGCGGGGTTCAAGCTGCTGGAGTTCGGCGTGAAAACGGCCGAGGGGGTAGGGCTGTTGCTGCATGACTTGCCTGTCGCACCGGATGACGAGGGCCATGAGGCTAGCAAGAGTGCGGGCCGGATACCAGCCCGCACGGTAGCGGATGTGCCGCAGTTAACGGTTTGCGCTTTATTGCACCAGAGCGTGGAGGGCAGCCGCGATGGCGTGCTGCTCACCGGCCATCATCGCCTGTTCGGCGCTGGCGTAATCCGCCACCCCTTGTTGCACATCCTGCTCGAACAGCACCACGTTGCAGAGCACGGCTGCAACCCGCACCTTGCGCAGGCGACCCACGGTCAGCAGGGCTGCGGTCTCCATGTCAGCGCCGAGCACGCCACGGGCATGCCAGTAGCGGCACACCTCCTGCTCATCATCTCGATAGAAGCTGTCGTGGGAGCGTACCAGCCCGTGCCAATGAGGCTGGCTGCCGGTTGCCACATGGTTGAGCAAGGCGGCCTGCAGCCAGATATCGGCGCAGGCGGGGTACTCGGCGGGCAGATAGGCCTGTGAGGCCCCTTCATTGCGTACCGCCCCTTCCACCACGATAAGATCGCCAAGACCGATGTCGTGTTGCAGGGCACCGGCGGAGCCGACCCGAATAAGCGAGTGGGCACCGGCTTGCACCAGCTCCTCCAGCGCGATGACGGCCGAGGCGCCGCCGATGCCGGTGCTGCAGACCGTGATGGGCAGCCCCTGATAGCGGCCGTTGATGAGGCGAAACTCCCGGTTTTGCCCCAGCACTTCACACTGTTCGAGCTGGCTGGCGATGCGATCGACCCGGGCCGGGTCGCCGCACAGCACCACCCGCTCGGCAATCTGCTCGGGGCGGCACTGGAGATGGGGTAATAGCGTCATGGCTTACAGACCTTGTGGTTGGCGCTTGGCGGCAGCTACCCAGAGGCGGGTGCCGTTGGCGGCGATAAACAGCAGGATCAGGTATTCGAGCGACATGGCGTAGACGCCCTGCGCGGCATAGACACCGATGCTGATGATGTTGATGACGACCCAGAGGATCCAGTTCTCCACGTATTTGCGGGTCATCAGGATCTGGGCGACGACCGAGAGCACCGTCATGCTGGCATCCCAGAACGGGAAGGCATCAGGGGAGGGCTCGGGGGTAGCAAGGTTGGCACCAAACAGGTTGAGCAGGGAGACCGAGGTGCGCGCCAGGGTGGCGAAGACCGGGTCGATATAGCGGGTCAGCAGAGCGATGGCCAGCACGCTCACGGCGGCGGTCACCATCAGTTTGGATTTGCTGAGCCAGCGGATCTGCAGGGTATCCCCCTGATCGTTGGCCGGGCGGGTCCAGGCGTACCAGCCGTAGACGTTGGCGCAGAAGAAGAACAGCTGCAGCATCAACAGTCCGTAGAGCTGGATCTGGAAGAAGATGATGGCAAACAGGCTGACGTTGATCAGGCCAAACAGGTAGTTGATGGTCTTCTCCTGACTGGCGAACCAGATACAGGCCAGCCCGAACAGGGTGCCGATGGCTTCAATCCATGACATGGCATAGCCGCCACCCAGCGGGATGGTCACTAGCGTGTTATTGATGCTGAACAGCTCGAATATGCTCATTTTCTGATCCTTGGGCATGAGGTTAAGTATGCGAGGACGCCATTCTAAGGGGTGAGGGGGAGGAGGGGCAGGACTTTTGTCCGCCCCGGGCTTGGCCCATATCAAAGAAATCACTGCTGCTGCCCGGTTATTCCAGCAGTGATGGGTTATGGTGCCCCGATGGGCCGGACTTTATTGATATGTAGCAAGATGATAGCGCCATGGCTGTGGTCTGATAGAGTCCACTCTTCGGGAGGAGAATCACGTGATAAAAGGAGGTTGCATTGAATTCCGAGCTTGTCTGGGTGCTCTGTCTGCTGGCTGGCGCCATCTATCTCTTTATGACCAACAAGGTGCGGATGGATGTGGTCGCCCTGGGCGTGGTCATCCTGTTTGTGCTGAGCGGCACCCTCACCCTGCCGGAGGCGCTGGCGGGCTTTAGCGATCCCAACGTCATTCTGATAGCCGCCCTGTTTGTGGTCGGAGAGGGGTTGGTGCGCACCGGTATCGCCTATCAGGTGGGGGATGCATTGGTGAAGGTGGCGGGTAGCAGCGAGACCAAGCTGCTGGTGTTGTTGATGGTAGCGGTGGCGAGTCTGGGGGCAGTGATGAGCAGCACCGGAGTGGTGGCCATCTTTATCCCGGTGGTGTTGAGCGTGGCGAACCGGATGGGGATCCCGGCCGGTCGCCTGATGATGCCCCTCGGTTTTGCCGGGCTGATCAGCGGCATGATGACGCTGGTGGCCACGCCCCCCAACATGGTGGTCAACAGCGAGCTGATGCGCCACGGCATTCACGGCTTCGGGTTCTTCGATTTCACCCCGATGGGCGTGCTGATCCTGGGGCTGGGCATCCTCTACATGCTGCTGGTGCGCGGCTCCATGGTGGGCGAAGGGGAAGAGGGCAAGGGCAAGCCGACCGGGCGCCGCACCCTGCGAGATCTCATTCGAGACTACCGATTGGCCGGTCGGGCCCGTCGTCTGGCGCTGCGGCCGGACTCCCCGCTGATTGGCCATACCCTGGATGAGCTGCAACTGCGTGCCCGTTATGGTGCCCACGTCATCGGGGTGGAGCGCTGGCGCAAGTTTCGCCGGGTGATGGTGCCGGTGTCGGGGATCAGTGAGTTCCAGGCCAAGGATGTTCTGCTGATCGACATGTCAGACCCCGAGGTGGATGTGCGGGGGTTTTGCAGCGAAGCGCGGCTCGAACCCATGATCCTGCGCGGGGAGTACTTCTCCGATCAGGCGCGGGAGGTGGGGATGGCCGAGGTGTCGCTGATCCCTGAGTCCAAGCTGCTGGGTAAAAGCGTGCGTGAGGTGACCTTCCGCTCCAGCTATGGTCTGAGCGTGGTGGGGCTGCGCCGCGACGGTGAAGCGCTGGCAGGCAAGCTGGTGGACGAGCCGCTGCAGATGGGGGATACCCTGCTGGTGGTAGGAAACTGGAGCCACATCAGACAGTTGCAGACCCATAGCCGCGACTTTCTGCTGATGGGGTTGCCCGCTGAAGTGGACGAGATGGCCCCCGCCCGCAGTCAGGCGATCCATGCCCTCTTCTGTCTTGGAGTGATGATCCTGCTGATGGTGACCGATCCGGTGCCCAACGTGATTGCCGCGCTGATCGCCTGTCTGCTGATGGGCAAGTTTCGCTGCATCGATATGGAGAGTGCCTACAAGTCGATCCACTGGCCGACCCTGATCCTCATCGTCGGCATGCTCCCCTTCGCGCTGGCGCTGCAAAAAACCGGCGGGGTGGATCTGATCGTCGGTGGCCTGATCAATGCGGTGGGGGAGATGGGGCCGCGGGTCATGCTGGCTAGCCTGTTTGCCCTCTGCGCGGTGATCGGGCTCTTTATCTCCAACACGGCGACGGCGGTATTGATGGCGCCTATTGCGCTGGGCACGGCCCAGCAGATGGGGGTATCGCCCTATCCGTTTGCCATGACCATTGCCATCGCCGCCTCGGCCGCTTTTATGACGCCGGTCTCGTCACCGGTGAATACCCTGGTGCTTGGGCCGGGCAACTACAAGTTTGCCGATTTTATCCGTATCGGGGTGCCATTCACCCTGTTGGTGATGGCGGTCAGCGTGGTAGCGATCCCCTGGTTCTTCCCGTTCTGATAACCGGGATGATGAATGTGTGCACCAGCGGCCTGCGGGCCGCTTTTTTATGGCCGGGAGACAAGAGTGGCAAGGCGTGCTCGGAATCAGTGAAGAGTGATATGGACGGGAATTAACGTGGAGATGGGTTAATAGAGGAGCGAGAGAAAAACTGGGGAGAGGCAAATTTCAGATACAAAAAAACCAGCGTGAGCTGGTCTGTTTGGTACTGCTATTAATGGTGCGGAAGGAGAGACTCGAACTCTCACGCCTAGGGCGCCAGAACCTAAATCTGGTGCGTCTACCAATTTCGCCACTTCCGCAATATTAATGGTGGCTATGACGGGATTCGAACCTGTGACCCCCGCATTATGAGTGCGATGCTCTAACCAACTGAGCTACATAGCCGTTTGTTATCGACCACTGATGTGGAAGAGAACAGAAAAATGGCTGGGGTACTAGGATTCGAACCTAGGGATGGCGAGATCAAAACCCGCTGCCTTACCGCTTGGCGATACCCCAACAGAAATAATGGTGGCTATGACGGGATTCGAACCTGTGACCCCCGCATTATGAGTGCGATGCTCTAACCAACTGAGCTACATAGCCGTTTGTTATCGACCA